>NZ_JAFUHT010000029.1 GCF_017468685.1 Methanobrevibacter sp. | reverse complement strand
TGGAACCACTAGAGCACACATTAACAATATGATTACTGGTGTGACTGATGGTTTTGAATATCATATGAAAATAGTATTTGCTCACTTTCCAATGAATGTGAAAGTTCAAAATGATACTGTTGTAATTGACAATTTCCTCGGGGAAAGACACCCAAGAACCGCTAAAATAGTCGGTAGTGCTAAAGTAGCAGTAAAAGGTGATGAGGTAACAATTACTGGTATTAATAAAGAACATGTTGGTCAAACTATGGCTAACTTAGAACAAGCAACTAAAATTAAAGGAAGAGATCCTAGAGTATTCCAAGACGGAATATATTTAACTAGCAAGGAGTAAATTTGGTGATTTAAATGGCTAATAAAAGATTTAAAAGACAAGAATATGCTCGTTATAAAAAACTTGGAATCAAATGGAGACGCCCTAGAGGTAAAACCAGTAAAATGAGAAGATATGAAGCAGGTAAACCTGACATGCCAGCTATTGGTTACAGAACCCCTAGAGCTATAAGGGACTTACACCCTTCAGGGTATAATGACGTTCTTGTTCACAATATGCAAGAGTTAGAAGACTTAGACCCAGCAACTGATGCTGCAAGAATAAGCGCTTCTATCGGTAAAAGGAAAAAAGCTATGATGTTAGAAAAAGCATCTGAGCTCGGAATTAAAGTATTAAACAAATAAATCATATTTATAAGTTGAATCAATTCCGGGGCTTTTATTTGAATTGATTTAACTATTTAAATTAAATGGGAATTTAGATTTTATCTAAATGGAGGATTATATACATGAATCTTACAACTCAAAAAAGATTAGCTGCTAGTATACTCAAAGTAGGGCTTAATCGTGTATGGATTGATCCAGAAAGATTAGAAGAAGTATCTATGGCGATTACTAGAGAAGGAGTAAAGCAGTTAATAAATGATGGAGCTATTAAAGCAAAACCTGAAAAAGGTAATAGTAGCTACAGATCTAAAAAAATTAAAGAACAAAAAGCAAAAGGTAAAAGAAAAGGTAGAGGTAGTATAAAAGGAGCTAAAAAAGCACGTACTCCTAAGAAAAAAGCTTGGATGACTACTATCAGAGCTTTAAGAAAAGATCTTAAAGAAATGCGTGAAGATGAAGTTATTGATGCTACAACCTATCGTAAATTATACAAAATGGCTAAGGGTGGCGCATTTAGAAGTAAATCTTACATGAGAAACTACGCCCGTGACCATGATTTAATTAAAGGAGATGAATAAACATGGCACAAGGAACTAATTATAAAGTAGCATTCAGAAGAAGAAGACAAGGTAAAACTGACTACAAAGCTAGAATGAACTTAGTCGATTATGACAAATCTCGTTTAGTTGTCAGAGTTTCCAATGCTCACGCTAATGTTCAAGTTATTGATTACGCTCCTGAAGGAGATATTACTGTTGCATCAGCTGTAAGTAAACAATTATCTCAATTTGGTTATTTAGGACACACTAATAACATTTCTGCATTCTATTTAACTGCATATCTCTGTGCTAAAAGAGCTTTAGCTGCAGGTGTAGAAAATGCAATTTTAGATATTGGTTTAAAATCTCCTATTAAAGGTTCTAAAATATTTGCAGCTTTAAAAGGTGCTCTTGATGCTGGTTTAGAAATTCCTCACGGTGACTTCATTTTCCCAGAAGATGAACGTATCAGAGGAGAACATGTTGCAAATTATGCTGAATCTTTAGACGCTGAAGAAGTTGCTAAAAAATTCTCAAAGTATTTTGAAAGAGGTCTTAATCCTAAAGATTTACCAGAAAACTTTGATGAAACTGTTAAAAATATCGATGAGGCAGAGGTATAACTATGAGTTTTAATATGGATGAATGGGAACCTAAAACCAAAATGGGTAAATTAGTTAAAGATGGAACCATTACTGACATCGATGAAATCTTTGAAAAAGGTCTTCCAATTATGGAATTAGAAATAGTTGATGCCTTAATTCCAGATTTAGAAGAAGAAGTAATGGATGTTAACTTAGTTCAAAGGATGCATAAATCTGGTAGAAAAGTTAATTTCAGAGTAATTGTTGCTGTAGGTAACAAAGATGGTTATGTAGGATTAGGTCAAGGTAAAGCTAAAGAGGTCGGTCCTGCTATTAGAAAAGCTGTAGACAATGCTAAATACAACCTCATTAAAGTAAGAAGAGGTTGTGGAGACTGGGGTTGTGTATGTGGAAGAGAACACACAGTTCCATTCAAAGTAACAGGTAAAACTAGTAGTGTAAGTGTTACTTTAATGCCAGCTCCTGCAGGTGTAGGATTAGTAGTTGGAGATGTTGGTAAAACTATCTTAAAACTCGCTGGTATCAAAGATGTATGGTCTCAAACTTTCGGACAAACTCAAACCACTGTTAACTTTGCTAATGCTGTATTTGATGCTTTAAAAGAATTAAGTAATGTTAAAGCAAGTGAAGAAGATCTCAAAAAAATGGGAGTTAACTACTAATTGGTGATAGTATGTTTTTAGTTATTAGAGTTAGAGGAACTACTGGTGTCATTAAAAATATTGCAGACACCTTAGATATGTTAAGACTTAACAGAATTAGCCATGCAGTATTAGTAGAAGAAAATCCTAGTTACGAAGGTATGCTTCAAAAAGCTAAGGATTACATCACTTGGGGTGAAATCGATGCTGAATTCGTTGCAGCTATGATTGCTAAAAGAGGAAGACTCCCTGGTAATGTAAAAGTTACTGATGAGTATGTTGCTGAAAATTCTGATTATAACAATATTGAAGAATTAGCTAAAGCTTTAGTTGAATCTAAAGTTAAATTAGCTGATGTAGGTATTAAACCTGTATTCCGTTTACACCCTCCAAGAAAAGGTTACGAAGATATCCGTTTATCTGTTAAAGAAGGTGGATCTTTAGGTTACAGGGGAGAAGAAATTAAAGATCTTGCAAAAAGAATGCTTTAAACTCAGGTGTATATTATGATTAGAACAAAACGTAAAATTAATAAACAAAGAGGTTCTAGATCCAACGGTGGAGGCTGTACTAAAAAACGTAGAGGTGCAGGTAACAAAGGTGGAAAAGGTAAAGCAGGTATGGGTAAACAACACTGGACCTGGACTGTAATCCACGATCCTGACCACTTCGGTAAACATGGTTTCAAAAGACCTCAAAAAATGATTAAAAAAGTCAATGCTGTTAATTTAAATTACTTAGAAGAACAAGCTGACAAATTAATTGAACAAGGTAAAGCATCCAAAGATGGAGATGCTATTGTTATTGATGTAACTGAATTAGGTTATGATAAAGTTTTAGCTAAAGGTAAAATTACTAAAGCTTATAAAATTTCAGCACCTCAATTCTCTGCATCTGCTATTGAAAAAATTGAAGAATTAGGAGGAGAAGCTATAATATTATAGCTTTTTTCCTTTAATTAAGGGGATAAAATGTCATCATTAGAAGTATTGGAGCCAATATTTAAGTTTATTCCTGAAGTCAAATCTCCTGTTCACAGAGAAGACTTTAATGAAAAACTTAAATGGACTGCTCTTATTTTAGTATTATATTTTTTCTTAACTCAAATTCCATTATACGGATTAGCTCCAGGAGCTATTGATAGTTTTGCTCAATTAAGAGCTGTTATGGCCGGAAGTTTTGGTTCAATTTTAACTTTAGGAATTGGTCCAATCGTTACCGCTTCTATTGTTTTGCAATTATTAGTTGGTTCAAATCTTTTGGATTTGGATCTATCATCCCATAAAGATAAATCTCATTTCCAAGCTACTCAAAAAGTATTGTCTATTGTCTTCACAGTGTTTGAAGCAAGTGTTTTAGTATTAACTGGAAATTTAGTCCCTATTGATGGTTCATATACATTATTATTAATTTTACAACTGGTCTTAGGAGCATTAGTAATTATTTACCTTGATGAAGTTGTATCAAAATGGGGATTTGGAAGTGGTATTGGTTTATTCATTGCTGCTGGTGTATGTCAGGCTATTATGGTTGGTACATTTAGTTTATTACCAGGTACAGATGGTTTATTTGCAGGTATTATTCCAAAATTCATCCAACAAGCTACAATGGGAGCACCTGACTTTTATGCTTTAATTCCATTGCTTGCAACTATTATCGTATTCTCTGTTGTACTTTATGGTGAAGCTATGAGAGTTGAAATTCCTATTTCTCATGGTAGTGTAAGGGGACATGGAAGAATTAGAGGATCTGTCGGCAAATACCCATTAAAATTTGTTTATTCAAGTAACATGCCAGTTATTTTAACAAGTGCATTACTTGTAAACGTAACTTTATTTGCTAATGTTTTCCAAAAAATTGGAGTTCCAATTTTAGGACATTTGGAAAATGGTAAAGCTGTTGATGGTATTGCCTGGTTGTTATCAACACCTAATTTAACCATGTTTATCACTGAACCAATACATGTTTTAGTATATGCTGTATTCTTTATTGCATGTTGTATACTATTCTCCTATTTATGGGTTGAAATTAGTGGTTTAAATGCTAAAAAGATTTCAGAACAACTTCATAGTTCAGGTATTCAAATACCTGGTTTCAGAAGTAGTAAACGCCAATTGTATAAAATTTTGAAAAAATATATTCCTGCACTTACCATTATTAGTGGTATATATGTAGGTCTTATTGCTTTCCTTGCAGATTTAACCGGAGCTCTTGGTGGAGGTACTGGTGTATTGCTTACTGTAGGTATTCTTCATAAGTTATACGAAGAAATGGCTGAAGAACAACTTATGTCAGCAAATCCTCTTCTTAGGAAAGTATTAGGAGGAGATTAATCTTTCTCCTATTTTCTCTTTTAAAAAGTGAGGGATTAAAGTGAAATTAGTAGTATTAACAGGGATTCCAGGTTCTGGAAGTACAACTTTACTTGGTAAAGCTTTAGAGGAAGTTGATTTTGTCCACTTAAATTATGGGGACATAATGACTGAAATTGCAATTAGGGATAAAATTGTAAATGATAGGGATGCTTTAAGAAAATTACCTGCTGAAACTCAAAAAAAGATTCAAGCTGAAGCAGCTAAAGAAATAAAAGCTAGATCTGAAAATGATAATGTTATCGTAGATACTCATTGTACTATTAATACTCCTGCTGGATTTTTACCAGGATTACCTATTTGGGTATTGGAAGAATTACAACCGGATCAATTTATTTTAGTTGAAGCAAATCCTGATGAAATTATTTACAGAAGATTAAATGATGATACTCGTGAAAGAGACCTTCAAAAAGTTAAAGAAATTGAATTACATCAACAAATGAACAGGGCTACTTCAATGGCTTATGCTACTTTAACCGGAGCTACTGTTAAAATTGTTGAAAATCATGACAATCATTTAGATTCTTCAGTTAAAAAATTAGTAAATGTATTAAATTTATAGGGGATTTATTATGCCAGATATAATGGGAATGGTTTATGGAGCTTTGAATACAATTTTCAATCCTATTTTAGCAATGGATCCTAATCCAGCTAATCCTGCATTAACCGTATTGATTATTGCATTTATTGTTTCATTAATTACAACTATAGCTAATAAATATTTAGTGGACCAAGATGAAATGAATGAAATTCAAGAAAGAAATAAAGCTTTTCAACAAGAATTGCGTGATGCTCAAAAAAGAGGAGATGGAAAAAAGATTGCAGAACTTCAGGCTAAGCAGACTGAAATGATGCAAGATCAAAGTAAAATGATGACCAATTCATTTAAACCTATGATTGTAACTTTTGTTCCGATTATTTTAATATTCTTCTGGATGAGAACTTCTGCAATTAGTGGTTTGGTTGTTACATTACCTCCTGCTGTATATTGGGTTACTTTAACTCCATTCTGGCATTTCTTAGGTCATTTCTTATATGGTGGAAATGCAACTATTCCATATGGTATTGGATGGTTATTATGGTATATGATTTGTACATTTGGTATGAGTCAGATACTAAGAAAATTCTTAGGATTTAAACAAGGGTTCTAAATTAACCCTTTTCACATACATTTATTAATAATGAAAAAGATATATTATAGTATTCTATTTTGAATACGCTATTACACAATTATTATTTAAAAATTATTACAAGGTGATTAAATGCCTGCAAATAGGTTTAGATCAAGATCATATAAAAGAGTTCATAAAAACACTCCCGGTGGGGAAAATGTTTTAAGATATAAAAAGAAAAAACCATCTAAGCATGTTTGTGCTGAGTGTGGTAAAGTGTTACATGGAGTTCCTCGTGGACGTCCATATGAAATAGGAAAATTATCAAAAACAGCTAAAAGACCTAACCGTCCATTCGGTGGTTACTTATGTTCAAGCTGTGCTCGTAAACATTTCAAAAACGAGGCTAGAAAATAATGATAATTACTATCGGCGGATTAGCGGGTACAGGAACTACAACTACTGCTGAGTTACTCAGTGAAAAGTTGGATATTCCATATATTTCTGCAGGTTTTGTTTTCAGAGAAATGGCAGCTGAGCGTGGAATGAGTGTTCTTGAATTTAGTGAATTTGCTGAAGGTAATGATGATATTGATAAAGAAATTGATAAAAGGCAAGCTCAAAAAGCTAAACAGGCAGACAATCTAATCATTGAAGGAAGATTATCAGCATACTTTGTTGATAATGCTGATTTAAGGTTATGGTTAGTAACTCCATTCGATGTTCGCTCAAAAAGAATAGCTGAAAGGGAAGACAAATCTGTTGAAGTAGCTAAAGACGAAATTATTATTCGTGAAAAAAGTGAAGCCTTAAGATACATGGAAATTCATAATATTGATATTTCAAATATGGATATCTATGATTTAATTATAAATACTGATACTTTCAATCCTGAAAAAGTATCAGAGATCATTATTCAAACATTAAAGGTGATATAAATGGCATCAATCGAAGTAGGTAGAGTATGTGTAAAAATCGCTGGTAGAGAAGCTGGCGAAAAATGTGCAATTGTTGAAATTATCGATGAAAACTTTGTAGAAGTTGTTGGTGAAGCAGTTAAAAACAGAAGATGTAACATTGCTCACTTAGAACCAACTGAAGATTCTATCGATGTTTCTGGCGATATTGACTCTATTAAAGCAGCTTTAGCTGACTTATAAATCTAAATGAATAATTAAAAATTATTCATAATCTTTTTTTATTTACTATTTTTTAAAAGGTTTTTTTCATGAAATTTGACATGGTTACTAAATCTAAAAGTTTCACCTCTCCTGAATTTGGTTCTAAACCAGAAGACAGGGAAATTACTGATTATATTTCAAAAGGTGTAATCAATTTAGACAAACCCTCTGGTCCAACATCTCATGAAATCGATTCCTGGGTTAAACGTATTTTAAATTTAGAAAAATCCGGACATGGTGGAACATTAGATCCGAAGGTTACTGGTATACTGCCAGTAGGACTTAATGATGCAACACGTGCAATACAATTATTGTTAACCGCTCCAAAGGAGTATGTGTGCTTATTAACATTCCATCAGGATGTGGAAGAAGAAAGAATCCGTGAAGTTTTCGCTGAATTTACAGGTAAGATTTTTCAATTGCCTCCTGTTAAAAGTGCAGTTAAGCGTGAGCTGAGAACACGTAACATCTATTACTCTACAATATATGAAATTGAAGGAAGAGATGTGCTTTTCAGAATTGGTTGTGAAGCAGGAACTTACGTTAGAACTTATTGTCACAATATTGGTGAAGCCTTAGGCGTTGGAGCTCATATGGCTGAGCTTAGAAGGACACAGGTTGGTTCATTTAATGAGAAGAACAATCTTGTAACTTTACAGGATGTTACAGATGCATATCATTTCTGGAAGGAAGATGGGGATGAATCATTCTTGCGCCAAGCTATCATGCCAATGGAGAGGGCTGCTGATTACTTGCCTAAAATCGTTATTAAAGACTCTGCTGTTGATGCAGTCTGTCATGGAGCAGATTTGGCTAATGGTGGAATTGCAGAACTTGCAGATAATATTCAAAAAAATGACATTGTAGCAATTGAAACACTTAAAGGTGAATTGGTTGGTGCAGGAAGGTCATTATTAACTTCAAATGAGATTTTAGAAGCAGATTCAGGCTTTGCGGTTAATGTTAGTAAAGTATTTATGAAACCTGAAACTTATCCAAGATTCTGGAAATAACTTATTGTAATAAAGAATTGCAATTATGTTATATAATTAACAATAAATATTTTTATTTGATTAAATTTTAATATTATTATGATGGAGGTAAATTATTTGAATAATAATATATTGTTTAGCATATTTTTTGTTTTAATCCTTGTTTTTTCAGTTAGTGCAATTGAAGCAAGTGATGTAAACATTACAGATTCTTCTTTATTGGATAATGCCGGTGAGAATTATCTTCAAATTGAAAATTCTAGTCAATTGGAAGTTGAATCTGAATATTCAAATACTTTATCAAATGAGGATATTAAAAATCAGACAGAACTGGTTTCACCTACTAATGCAATATATTATAAAGGTTATTATTCCATTGCATTAAAGGATTCAAACTCAGGCAACAAATTGTCAAACAAAACCATTGAGTTTGTTATAGACAACATCCATTTCAATTCCAAAACAAATGATAATGGGATTGCTTTTGTTAATCTAAATCTCGCACCCGGTAGATATAGTGTAAGTGCATCTTTTACTGGAGATGATTTATTCAATTCTTCCAATTTCAATTCTAATTTTGAAATATTGCCAACAGTTAAGGCAGTTGACATATCAAAGTATTATAAGGGAAGTACCCAATACACTGCCTCATTTTATAATAGTCAGGGAAATGCTTTAGCAAATACTTGGGTAACCATAACTGTTAACGGAAAATCATACTCTCAGAAGACAGGTAATGATGGTGTTGCAAGATTAAGTGTTAATTTAAAACCTGGCACTTATAAGATTGTTTCCACAGATCCCATTACTGGTTATCAGGTAACTACAAACTTTATAATTCTATCAACGATTTCTTCTAATAATTTAAATAAGGTTTTAGGGGATTCCCGTAAGTTTAGTGCAAAATTTTTCAAAAGCAATGGTAAGCCATTGGCTAAAAAATACATTAAATTTAAAATTAAGGGTAAAATCTATAAGGTTAAAACAAATAAGAATGGTTTTGCTAGTTTTTCATTGAAAAAATTTAAAAAGGGAACCTATAAGATCATCTGTTATAACAAGGATGGTTTATCAAAAACTTTCAAAATTAAAATCTTTAAAAGAAAGGTATCCACTAAGTTGACAACTTCCTCTTATCTGTTTTATCCAAATGACAGTAAAGTGATTAAAGCCAAATTTTCAACAGCTTTGGCGGACAAGTCCTGTTCAGGTAAGATTATTAAAATCAAAATCAATGGAAAAACTTATTCTAAAAAAACAGGTAGTGATGGTTGGGTATATCTTGATTTATCATTCCTGAAAAAAGGTATTTTCACTGTTGAATATAAGTATGCCGGAAATAAGTTTTTCAAGTCTTCATCATCCAAAAAGATGGTTTCAATTTATGATACTTTGGATACATCTCTAAATGTTAAAGGCACATCTTCATTTGGTTATGGTGCAGGAACTGTACTTAAGGTTGCATACACTGCAGGTGGTGTTCCTTTAGCTAAAAGAACTGTCAGTGTAATTATTGACGGTAAAACCTATACTGGAACCACAGATAATAATGGTATTGCCTCAATTACTCCTATTAACCTGGATATTGGCAACTATGTTGTTGAGTATAAAACTAATGATGAATCTAAATTCCATGGAACCTCCGGATCTTTTGATATAAATGTGTTTAAAAGGTCTCCATCTAAAATTACTTGGAAATGTGGAAGTTCATTTAAAGACAATTCTCAAACATTTAAAGTATTGGTAACTGACATGAATGGAAAACCTGCTACGGATGGAATTGTTAAACTGACAATTGATGGTGAAACATATTCAGCTGCTGTTTCTTCAAACGGCTATGCTATTGTTAAGACTAGTGTTGATTTAGGCAAATATAAGGTTTCATTTAATTTTGAGGGCAATAATAATTATCTTGCCTCTGATTCCAATCATAAATCCATTAACGTAAAACTTTCCAAATTTGGTAAGGGTCTCAATCAAAAGAATGCTGTTGGTTTGAAAGCTTATCTTAAATCTTCAAGTCATTGTAAGGTTGGAAATGCTAAAGTTAAGGCATTGGTCAAATCATTGACTAAAGGTTTGACTAATAATGTTGATAAGGCAAAGGCCATATTTAATTATGTTAGGGATACCTTGGATTATAGTTATTATTATAATTCCAAATATGGTTCTACCGGTACTTTAAAGGCTAAAAAAGGTAATTGTGTCGATCATTCACATCTGCTGGTTGCAATGTTTAGAACAGCAGGATTCAATGCCCGTTATGTTCATGGTAAGTGTCACTTTAAAAGTGGTGGAACAACAGGACATGTTTGGACTCAGGTTAAAATAGGTAAAACTTGGGTTTGTGCCGATGCAGTTTCATACAGAAACTCTTTAGGAAAAATAAATAACTGGTATACTAAATCTTATACAGTTCATAATACTTATTCCAGTCTTCCATTTTAATTAATTACTTGATTATTTTGAATATAACATATTATTTAAATCGATAATATTTTAATAACTATTTTGGATTCAGATTGGCTGGTTTATTAGTATTAACAAATCAATATAATTCTACTATTCATAAAACTGTAAAAATCAAAGTAAAAAAATAAGATAGTGGGAAGCTAGAATGCTCCTCCACCTCCACCTCCAGATCCTCCTCCAAGGCTACCGAAGTCACTTGAGTCTGAGGATGGGTTGAGTGTACTTTCACTTGTATGGTATGCTGAATACATCATTCCATATCCACCATAATAATGGTAGTATAACAAATCATCATCATAATCCAGATAATTTGGCATCTGCAATTTCATGGACTTGTAAACATTGTCAGCTACTCCAAGGGCAGTACCATAAATCAAGTACTTCTTCCAAACAACTATTGATTCCGGAGGGTGTTCGTTAATTAAACTATTGTCCTTTAAGAATTTCTTAAAGTTTGACCATTTGAGATAGTAGACTCTACCTTCTTCAGTCCATTTTCCAAAAATATCATCTGAAACACGTCTTATGCAAACTGAAAAAATGATTAGCAGTATTCCTGCAACCAAAGGATATATTCCGTTTGAGAGATTTGTCATAAATCCGAGAATTGCAATGATTGCGCCAAAAATAACACCTAATCTTCCTATAATATTTATTATTTTAGAACCTGTATCATTGAATAACTCTTCAGTTCTCATGCTCTCTCGGACAGCTTGCTCCCAATCTTCAATTCTATCAATGAATGATCTTGCATTGGTCTGTGAGGATAACTGATTGCTTAATTTGGATAAGTTTAATGTTCCTTCATTGGCAAAATGTGTTAAAGTTTTAAAGACTATTTTTTCGCTGGCACTTAATTCATTTTCTTTTTCATGATTAAATGTCAGTAACAGTTCCTTTAAATCAGTATCTTCATTGGAATGGGTATTAAGATGGATAACTTTTCTGTCAATAAGGTTCATGATTGTTGCTTCAAATCCTTTCATATTCGGTGTTCCAATGTCATGTTTATTCTCAATTAATGCATTAATCACTTCTGGAGGGTCATTAGTTGGTAACTCTCTTTCATAGATTCCATCGTAGTTAACTTCAGGTTCACGACCATATCTTAAATAAGTAAATATTGCACCAATCGGACTTAAAATTGAGAGTAATGCCAAAACAAGATAACTTGTATTCCAGAAATTGCGTCCATTGACACTGTCTTCAAGGTTTTTCATTATCATGTCCTTGCCGTTTTTGTCAACATGTTTGGCATAGGTGGCATCATTAAAATCATCCAATGGCATTAAAACAACCAATTCATAGAATTCTCCTTTTGGAATGGATGTTGTCTCTGCAGTTACTGTATCTCCTTTCAACTCACTGGTATAATTATATTCCTGCGGATTTAGGAAGTATTCATTACCTGTTTTTCCAGGCAATTTGACGGTTACTAAAACCTCTCCAACTCCAACGTCCCATTCCTCACCCCAAAGTTTGTATTGAAGTCCTCCGACATCATTAAAAAGAGTAATGACTTTTTTCATGTCATAGCTGATATAGACTGACACATCACAGTCTCTAATTCCTTTGGTGTGAGCTGCATCAGAGTATAAATAGATTTTTAAATGTTTATATCCGTTGTCATCACTTTCAACCAAAACCGGATAAGCTCCATCCGCTGATACTTGAATGTTTTCTATGCTTTCTCCGGATTTTAATGGTATGTCTCTGTATACTCCATTGAATTTTCCGTCAAAAGAATAATCAAATCTTTCATCAACATGAAGCAATCCGTCACTTCCAACATCTAAATCAATAAATGCATGATCAATACTGTAGCTTCGGTCATCATCTGCAGATACTGTTGAAATTGCTGAAAATAATACTAAAAAAAGTAAAATTATAATAAATGTTTTTTTAACATTCATATAATTCACCTATTCAAATTTCACTTCCGGTACTGCTCTTTCACTTTCAGGAGCTTGGAAAAATGTTTCTTCCTTAAAACCGAATAATTTTGCTAAAATGCTTGTTGGAAACATTTGACAAGCATTGTTGTATTTCAAAACAACATCATTGTAGAACTGTCTTGCATAGGATATTTTATCTTCGGTGTCTGACAATTCTGTTTGCAATTGCTGGAAATTACTATTGGCTTTTAAATCAGGATAGTTTTCTGCAACTGCGAACAATGTTTTTAAGGCACCTGTTAATTGATTGTCTGCAGCGCTTGTTTCTTCAATGGTTGAAGCATTCATTACTCCGGTTCTTGCTTTAGTTACTTCTTCAAGAACGCCTTTTTCGTGAGAAGCGTAACCTTTTACTGTTTCTACAAGATTTGGTATCAAATCATTTCTTCTCTTAAGTTGAACATCAATTTGTGCATAACTGTTTTTTACACGGTTTCTGAGTCCAACAAGATTATTGTACATGTGAATTAATGTTACAATTGCGATAATTACTATTATTATGATAACAATCCAGATTATCAAATTCATTTTATCACCTAATTAATAGTCTATATATTATATTTAAATATACTTTTGTCTTTTAGGTTTATATCGGATGAAAAATATATTATTGAGTAATTAATATTATTTTTAGAAAAAACTTATTTTTAACAAAACCTTTATATATGTTAAAGTAAAGATATTACTATATCATATTATTCTAGACAATATGATATGCAAGTATTGCTAACTATTTTAATGCCGAGATAGTCTAGCCTGGTAAGGCGCGAGACTGGAAATCTCGTGGGCGTTCAGCCCTCCTGGGTTCAAATCCCAGTCTCGGCGTTTATTAGTTTTTAACTATATTTTTTTGATATTTTAAAAATACTTGTTAAACTGATATTTATTGCACTCTTAGCTAATAGGCTAAGTTTATAACTGTTGAAAAAACTGTGTTTTGAAATTCAAAACATTCGAATCTATATTTTACGTCTCGTAGGTTCGCTCTATAAATGGAGGTTATTTAATGGAAGACGAATTCAAACATTTAGTACGTATTTCAAGAAAGGACGTTAATGGTAATAAAACCATTGAACACGCTTTAACTGAAATCAAAGGTGTTGGAATCTCTTTATCTAAAACTATTTGTCGCGTTTTAGACTTAGATTTAGATGCTAAAATTGGATACATTGCTGACGAAGATGTTTTAAAAATTGAAGAAATTTTAGAAAATCCTCTCGACTTTGGCATTCCAACTTGGATGTTAAACAGAAGAGAAGATTACGAAACTGGTGACAACATTCACTTAATCGAATCAGATCTTGACATGACTTTAAGAGATGATTTAAACAGAATGAAAAAGACCAGAAGTTACAAAGGTAGAAGACACGAAGTTGGTTTACCTGTTAGAGGTCAAAGAACCAAATCTACTTTCAGAAAAAGTTCTTCAGTTGGTGTAAAACGTTCAAGAGGATAGGCAAGAGCTTTTTTTATAAATTAAATTATTTAAATTCAATTTTATAAGGAGATGTTTTAATGGGACAACCTAGAAAATCAAGGAAAAAGTATAATACACCACCACATCCTTGGAATGCGGAAAGAATTAAAAATGAAAACAAATTAATGACTAAATACGGTTTAAAAAACAAAAAAGAAATTTGGAAAGCTGATACTTTAGTCAGAAGATACAGTAGGGAAGCAAGATACTTACTTGGTTTCGGTACTGATCAAATGGTAAAAGAAAAATTAGAATTATTAGGACACTTAGCTAGAACCGGTGTTTTGCCTGAAAACGCTGCTATTGAAGATATCTTAGGTTTAACTGTTGAAGATATCTTAAGAAGAAGATTACAAACTATTGTTTACAAAAAAGGTTTAGCTCGTACTCCTAAAGAAGCAAGAATGTTTGTTGTACATGGTCACATAACTTTAAATGGTAAAAAAATCAATTCACCAAGTTATGTAGTATTAAAAGGTCAAGAAGATGAAATTGGATTCTATCGTTCTTCACCTGTAGCAAAACAAATTGAAGAGTACAACCAAAATAAGGATAACAAAGCTAATACAGAAGAATAAAGGGTGTAACTATGGCAAAAGATGAAAAATGGGGTATAGCAAATATTTACTCATCATTTAATAACACTATTATTACTGTAACAGATATTACTGGTGCTGAAACTATTTCTCAATGGTCCGGTGGAAAAGTTGTACGTGCAGACAGACAACAAGCTTCACCTTTCGCAGCTATGGCTGCAGCAACTAGAATAGCTGATGATGCTAAAGAAAAAGGATTTGTTGGATTACATATTAAAGTAAGAGCTCCTGGTGGAAATGGACCTAGAAGTCCTGGACCTGGTGCACAAGCTACCATCCGTGCTTTAGCAAGAGCTGGAATTAAAATAGGAAAAATAGAAGATATTACTCCTATTCCTCACGACGGTACTGGAAGACCTGGTGGTAAAAGAGGAAGAAGAGTTTAAGTGGAAGGGTTTAATATGGAGATAGAAGTTAGAAGTCAAAGCGACAATGAAATGATTTTCATTGTTCGTGATGCAGAAGTGCCTTTTATCAATGCTATTAGAAGGTGTGCTATGGTAAATGTACCTAAAATAGCTATTGAAGATGTAAATATTATTAGAAATGATTCTGCAATGTTTAATGAGGTACTTGCTCATAGGCTTGGTTTAACTCCTTTAGTTTCTGATTTAGATGCATTGGAAGGTTTACCTTTACCTGAAGATGATGAATGGGAAGATTTCAATAGTGGAATCTTATTCAGTTTAAATGAAGTAGGACCTAAAGTTGTTTATTCTAAAGATTTAATATCTTCAGACTCAAAAATTAAACCAGTATACGAAACAATTCCTTTAGTAATACTTAAAGAAGATGAAGAATTTATCATAGAAGCTTCTGCGAAAGTTGGTTATGGTAAAGAACACGCTAAATGGATGCCTACTACTGTTTGTGCATACAAACAATATCCTGAAATCACATTTAATGATGATGAAGAGATAGATTATGACTGTGCATTGGCATGTCCAAGAGGCATTTTAAAATCTGATAGGAGATCTAAAAAAATCAAAATCGTTGAAGAATTTGAAGATAGTCCGTTAATTGGTGTTGAAAACTGTACAATGTGTAAAAGTTGTGTAAGAGCTTCTGCTAACGGTTATATCAATGTAGGATATCATGAAAATGATTTCATATTCAGAATTGAAACAGATGGGGCAATGCCTCCTAAAGAAGTTTTATTAAAAGCTTGTGACGTATTAGGTGAAAAAGCAGAAAAGTTTATCAAATTTAGTGAAGAAGGAGGAAGTAAATAATGGTTAAGAAAGTAGTAAAAACAAATCCTAACCTTATTGAACTTATTAATAAACTTTATGATCAATCAAGAAGTGAAGATGCAGCTATTTGGAAAGATGTTGCACAAAGGCTTGAAAGGTCTAATAGAAGAACAGCTGAAGTAAATTTA
>NZ_JAFUHT010000028.1 GCF_017468685.1 Methanobrevibacter sp. | reverse complement strand
TTTTTATTAACCATAAATAACCAACACACAATAACTAATACTTAATATAAATTATGTAAATGATAGTATATAAACTTTACTATTATAAAAAACAGTTAAATTATAATTCAAAAAATTTTTGTAACCTATATTAAAAATTAATCTCACATGATAAACTATATTAAAATTCATTAGATTTAACTAAAAAAATTAAAAAAACAAGAAATATATAACACAGTTATAAAAAATTAAAAATAAAAAAATTAGTTTTGGCGGATGCCCAATTATAATTTGGCAATCAGTGTTCCATAATTGCCGTTTTTTATTCCACCATAAACATAATCCATTGCCTTTAAACATGAATCAATTAATGAATTGTTTTTAGCAAAATAAGCGGTTATGGCAGATGATAAATTGCAACCTGAACCGTGCAAATTATCTGTTTTGAGAAGCTCCTGTTTTTTAATTGTAATTTCACTGTCAATGTTTATAACATTGACTCCATTCATATGGCCGCCTGTTACAAAACAATTGCAATTTATAAGTTCTGTTGCTTTAATTGCATCTTCTTTATCTTTAATTTTTATTCCGCTCAGCTTTTCAGCTTCACTAACGTTTGGTGTGGTTAGAATTGATTTTGGCAAGAGGTGTTTGTTCATTGCATTGGCCAAATCTTCTTTAGTCAGGTCTCCTCCGGATGTTGCAACCATAACTGGATCAACCACTGCTTTAAGATCATATTCCTTAATCTTTCGGGTAACTAACTTGATTATTTCCGGTGAGTAAAGCATTCCGGTTTTTATGAATTCAATGTCATATGAATCCATTACAGAATCAATCTGTTCTGAGATGTAATCCGGTGAAACAGGTTGTGTTGAGAAAAATTTATTAGGATTTTGTGCTGTAAGAGCAGTTACAATGCCTGTTCCATAAACTCCGATTGCCTGGAATGTTTTCAAATCGGCAAAAACACCTGCACCTGCTGATGGGTCAACGCCTGCAATGCTCATTACAATCATCAAATCATCCTCTTGTAACCTTAATCCTTTCGCTTCCACGGAAAGGTTCAAATTTAACTTTAAGTTCTTTTAGGTATTTTCTGGTGTGTGTATTTTCACCATGTATCATGATTTCGCCTAAATCTTCAGCAGTATTCACATCCAATGCCATAAAGAATGAGTCATGGACTTGAGGATTCAGTTTCTTTCTTTCGGCTGCATTGACATGCTCCCTGTAGCTGAAACCTTCAAAACGTGTGTGGATTGCCATAGGCTTCATGATAATCATGTTTGTTCCACCCCCTTTTGATGGAACAATGATAAAGTCTAGGCTTTTGGATGCATCAATAAGCATTTGAACATTGGTCTTACCAATCAGCGGAATGTCGGAAGGAACTATAATAACTTTTCTGGCTTTGCCTTTGCAGTATTTCATTGCCTGCTTTAAAGCCTTGTTTAAATTTGAATTATCATCCTCCAAAATAGTATCCAAATTTAAGCTTTCAGCATATTTTAAAACATCCTCGTCACGGCTGATTATGAATATTTTGTCTACATGTTTTTTTAAGGTATCGGTCACATCATGAAGCATAACCTTTAGGAGTTTTTCTCTTTCCTCTTCAGATAAAAAAGGTGATAAACGGGTTTTTGCATTTTTGAATTTGCTAACAGGTATTATTGCGTAAATGTCGTCCATAATATCACTAGTAGGTTTTAGCTATTAAAGCAACGTATTTAGCGTCTTTTCCGCTTGCAATGCATTTGCCTTCAGACACTTCTTCCTGAATACCTAAAACATCATAACCTGTTTTTTCTTCGATTTCATGGCCAACTTCCTCTTCACCGCACCAGTAGAACTTGGCAACGTTTCCAGACTCTACAATTTCAGGAATTTCATCAAGAGTATTGGCGAATTTGACATGTTCATCTTGGAAGTTCCATGCCTGTGAGGATAAGTTTTCTGCGGATTTGTCTAATAATTCGATAATATTATCAGCCAAATTTTCATCTAGAGCAATTTCAATTTTTTCTTCGGTATCTCTAGCCATTGCGATTGTAATGTTGTTTTCCAAATCTCTTGGTCCGAGTTCAAGTTTAAGTGGAGTTCCTTTCAGCTCCCAGTCATTGAATTTCTTACCTGGTCTGATGTCTCTGTCATCAATGTTGACTCTTAATCCGTTAGTTTCTAAAGTTTCTTTGATTTCAGCGCATTTTGCCAAGACTTCTTCTTTACCTTTTTTGAATAAAATCGGAATTATTGTAACTTGATTAGGTGATACTTTCGGTGGTAAGCGTAATCCCTTATCGTCTCCATGAATTCCAATTAAAGAAGCAATTACTCTATCGGATACTCCTGCACAGGTTTGATAGACTAGTTTATGTTCTCCATCCTTATCTTCAAAGGTAATGTCGAATGTTTTTGCAAAAGTCTGGCCTAAATTATGGATTGTACCAATCTGGAGGGTCTTGCCGTTAGGCATTATCACATCAAAAGCCATTGTATAGTCAGAACCAGGGAATTTGTCCCATTCAGGTCTTTTGGAAATCAAGTATGGGATTCCCAAATCGTCAAAGAATTCCTTATACATTTCAATAAAGTCCTGAATTTGTTCGTCGGATTCTTCTTTTGTGGCATGGGCTGTATGAGCTTCCTTAAATGTAGTGATTTCTCTTACACGTATTAATGGTCGGGTGTGTTTTGTTTCATATCTGAAAGTGTTAACGATTTGATACATTTTGATTGGAAGGTCAATGTGGGTTCTAATCCATAATGAATACATTGGATAAATTGCTGTTTCACTTGTAGGTCTTAAAGCAAGCTGTTCGTTTAGTTCTCTTTGACCGCCTTTTGTAACCCAATAAACTTCATCTTCAAATCCTTTTACATGTATTCCTTCCTTTGCAAGTTCACTTTCAGGAACAAGCATTGGGAAAAGTACTTCATCATGATCCTTGTCCAATAACTTTTTAATGATATTCATTGAATGTTTTCTTATCTGAAAACCGTATGGTCTCCAAACAGCCATTCCCTTAATAGGATATCTTGAATCAGTTATATCTGCTTGTTCTAAAATGTCATGAAACCATTCATCAAAATTTTCCACCTTATCACCTAAAATAATTTTATAATATTAAATATTATGTTTTTAATTAGTATTAAAGTTAATTAAAAATATTTGATTATGTCATGCATGTGGTTAAAAATATGTAATATTGTATTACTTTAAACAATAATTTAGTAATATATGAAAAAATAATTGTGTATTTTATTTTAGAGATGATTTGTTCTATTTTTCAGTCATTTCAATCATCTTTATTTGTTATTTTGGCTCTGTCCAAAATTGTCATGATAAATTGTACTCTAATTCTTTATTACTAATTTAATAATATCTTATACATATTTTTAAGAGATATAATTTCTTAATACTAAAATTGGCATGATGCAAATATTTTAAATCAATTAAA
>NZ_JAFUHT010000027.1 GCF_017468685.1 Methanobrevibacter sp. | reverse complement strand
TGTCTTTGTCCTGACTAGACTAAATGTAGGGATTACATCTTCACGTTCATTTAAAATACTCATTACTTCAAGAATATCATCACTATTATGATAGGTTCTTGTGGCTTCTATGAAATCTTGTATACTCAACTTTAACACATCAACCTTACTCATACCACTACTCGCCAGGAACAAGATTAAAGCTTTCATTAAAGGTTTACTTGATTCCACCGCCACTTGCAAATCTTGTCTTGTTGGAATCTTTATCTCAACAGTAGATTGAATATTCACTCTTGGCAAATGATGGATTTCAATTTCATAATGACGGTAAAAAGTGTTTACTCGTTTCATCATAGTGTTAATGGTTTCTTTGGCGTAACCATAATCGATTAGGTAGTTTCTGAAGTCGATTAATCTGGTTTTAAGTGTTCGACGTTTCCATCTTATCCTTTCTTCTTCCTCACGGTCGGCTTCGTCAAGTAGTTCAGTTAAGGTCATGCCGGTGAATTCCAAGTATTTGTTTATTGCATGTCGGTATACATTGATACTTCCTGGGCTGATGTTTCGTTCTCGGCAAAAAGTTTTAAATATTTTTTCTTCCATAATCATATATTATCATCTCTACTTTTATTGCTCGTTTTTGGGAGAGCAATTGAAAAGTATTAGGTTATTATGTTTATACCGAAAGAGTTAAGGTGAAATAACCTTATACTTTTTCTGTTATTATTATTGGTTTCTTGTTTTTGATAAATATTTGGAAAAATAGGAATGTTCGCAATTACCAGAACGAACAAAAATTTAAAAAAAAAATAATCCCAACCTGTGCATAAAATACACAAGTCGGGACCATATAGTGAATTACCATATTTTTCTCAATAGATCCAACAGGTAGTATAGGATAATATTTTTCAAACTAATTATGGAAAGTAGTTTCTTTTAAAAGTTTATATTTTTACATCCTCGTTTCATATTCGCTACTACTCAGTGGATGGTGTTGGAGTCTATGTCATCGAAAAAAAAGGTTTTTATTCTAATTCTTTCTCTAATGTTTCAATTTCTTTTTTTAACTCAAAATACTCATCAGTTAACACTGGGTATTCTTTGATTTTTGCAAGTTTACGTTTAAGGTTTCTTAAATGAATATCTTTACGGAAACTAATATCTTCAGCAGTTAAAGTGTTTTTCATTCTATCACTACCTGATAATAATTAAGTGTACGGTTTAACATTGCATTATCAATACATGAGGGTTTAACGCTTAATACTCCTTTGGTTGGGTCAAATACACGATAGTTTCCGGCTTTGGTTATTCTTTGTATGTTAATGTAATGTCCATAATTGTTCTTGTAACCTAGGCAAGGAGCTTTAATGGTGTCGATATGTGCTATTACTCCGTAGCCTTTGTCGAATGCTTTTTGTAATGCTTTTTGGTTACGATTGATTGGTTGTATTTTGTAACCAAATTTCTTTGCACCATTAATCATATCAGATGGACTAGTTCCGTATTTACCAGTGTTGAATGCTTGGGCAATGGTGGTTTCATCCTCCCAGTCAAATAAGGATTGTAATGCCATATTGAATGATGCACAGGCACATTGATACCCATTGTCTTGATAATTAATTACTGTTGGTTCTTTGGATTTACCAACATAAGTTACATAATTAGGATATCTACCATTTTTTAATCTGAAGATGTTCCATTGTTTGAATAATCCGAGGTATTGTTTTAGTTTTAATTTGTGTTTATCCCCGTTAGTATCGGTCATTTTGATTTTTTCGGGTCTGCCGTTACCTTTTTTAATATTTTTACGAATGGTTTTGGCGGCGGTTTTCATTTCCGTTTTACTATATTTCATATTATCACATCACTTCTTTTTAGGATTTGTTTTTCCTCGTTTTCAAGTATGTCTAGTTTGCCTTGGTAGGTTAAACAGTCAGTGATTGTGTCTGCTTTATCTAGTAGGCTTTTGAATAATTTTTTTTCTTTTTGGATTTCGATTAGTCTTCGGTTGTCTAGGTTCATCGTTTAGCCTCTTCATGTATTATGCATCTTTGGTCATTGTAAAGGAAGTTACAACGGGTTATATCCCCGTTGTGCCATTCCCTGTAACAACAACCATCACAATGATTCTCTTTCTTCAATATAATCCCTCTTTTTCTAGAATGGTTTACTGTTTGGTCCAGTATACTTGGTCTGGGTTCCTGGTGGACTTCCCCAACCAGTTA
>NZ_JAFUHT010000026.1 GCF_017468685.1 Methanobrevibacter sp. | reverse complement strand
TTTAAACAAACAACAACAAATAATAAAATATTATTTTTAAAAAATAACAAAGATACACACTATATATTATCAATAAAGTAATAATATACTAATAAAAAGAAAAATAAGAATTTTTAGAAAAAATTAAGTTGACGACATTGTAATTAATAGCTTCATTAAACTTTTTTTTGTTTAATGGATTATGATTGATTTAATTAATCAAATCATAATCGAACGAAGTTTTGAAAATTTAAGAACGTATAAGATTTAAAGAGGTTTGATATGAAAATTAAGGTGCATTATTTGGCCATTATCTTGCTAATTTTTGTAATGTTTTCTTTAACGGATGTTACTGCAAATGATAATGTTACATTGGGCAATGGCAATAATGACATAATTTCAACTTCTCCAGACACTATTCAGATGCCAGATTCTGGTGATATGAACTGTGGAAGTTTAGCATCTGCAGAGGATGATGTCGATGAGAAAATATCCTTGAATGAGGAAGGAACTTTTTCGGAATCTGACAGCAGTTCTCCTTTGACTGAAACTGTTAGTGGAAATACTTTTAAAGATATCCAAAATACAATAGATGATGCTATAAGTGGAGAAACAATCTTTTTAGACGGACAATATTATAACGGGAATAATGATGTTATAACTATTAATAAGAATATTATTATTGACGGTTCCTCTAGCTCAGACGGAAATTTAGTATCTACATTGGATGCAAATAATCTTTCTAGAATTTTTTACAGCGCAGGCACATATGATATCACATTAAGAAATTTGGTGCTGAAAAACGGATATGGTTATTTCGCGTATTTTACAGGGGGTAACATTACTTTAAAAAATATTGTTATCTCTGATCAATATATTTCAGATACAAGTTTAACAAATCTATTTTTCATTGGTAAAAATTCCAGATTATCCGCTTCCAATATAACTTTTGCCAATAATACAATCATTAGCACAAATGCTATCCAGGGTGTTTTATTTAATGTAGGTCAATATTCCAATGTGATGATTGACAATTTAAATTTCTACAATAATAACATTTCATCTTCAAAGGGTATGTATGGTGGAGCGATATATCTTCAGCAATATTCAAATGCAACTATTAATAATTTCAATTTCAATAAAAACAGATTTGAATCTAATTCATTATTTTATGGTGGTGGATTATATGCACATCAATATTCTGAAGTTTATTTAACCAATGTTACATGTGACGATAATATTTATGCTATGGACAATAATTTGGTTTATGGCGGTTTGATATTTGGAAATTCATATTCTAAAATAAATATTTCAGACATTGCTTTTAATCATAATAATGCAACTGGTTATAGCTATTTTAGGGGCATGATTAGGTTAAATGGAGGGGGCACTATTATTTTGGATAATCTCCAGTTTTATAATAACTATTTTTATGGGGATGTAACTTATGGTTCTGCATTTCACTCAATAAATGGAGTATCTGTGGATATGAGAAATATCTTCATTGAAAATAATTATGTTGGTGCTCCAATTGATGGTGAAAGATTTCAATCAGGATTCATTGGAATTCACGGAAGGGGAATTGTGAGCGATCTTCATACATTTAACAATACTGTTGCCAAATCTTTTGGAGGTATTGTGAGATTGGGGTCAATTACCTTTGAGGAAAGGATTATTTTGGAAAATTCCACATTTTCTAACACACGTCTTTTAGCGGCAGAATTGGATTGTGATGCATTTGATTATGATGATCATGGAGGTATTGTTTGTGTGGCCGGTGAAGACACTGGAGCTATAATTCGCAATTGTCATTTTGAGAATAATTTTAACTCACTTGGTGGGGCATTGGCTCCTCACAATCATTGTCTAATTGAGAATTGTGTTTTTATAAACAATACGGCAACCAAATTCTATGGCGGTGCAATCAGCACATTCTATGGTAATTTGTCAGATATGGATGTGGATGATAGAACAATAACAGTTAAGGATTGTTATTTTGAAGGCAATACCGCGCCTTTGGGTGGAGCTATACAGGCTAATGGTAATGAAATCCATATTTTAGGCTGTACTTTTGTAAACAATAGTGCGGCCAAGGGAGGAGCTGTTTTCATTTATGGGAACACAATTGATATTCATAATTCTACATTTATTGATAATAGTGCACATGATGAAATTCCCGGAGTTTTGATAGGTAATGTGAGTTGGGATGTATTTGATTGGGATGTTGAAGGTGGAGCCATCTATATTTATGGTTCCTATTCTCATTTATTCAATAATACTTTAAGATATAATGTTGCATCCGGAAAGGAAAGCAAAGGTCAAGGTGGAGCCATCTATGTGCATGGAAACCATACATTAATGGAATTAACTCACTTCGATGATAACTTTGCTTATGGAGGTAATGGTTCAGCTGTTTATGTATATGGTTTTAACACAACCTTCAAAACATGTGAATTTTTCAACCATACTTCCTCACGCGGAACCATTTATATTTTTGGAAATAATAGTATCATTCAAGATTCAACTTTTGAGCATAATAATGCCTCTAATGGTGGTGGAGCAATATACATTTATGGTGATCACACATTAATCGATGAATGTTATTTCAATGATAATAACGCTACCATCCATGGTGGTGCTATACATACTCATGGTGATTATGCAAGGATTGTCAACTCCGAATTCTATTATAATAATGCAGTTCCTCATCCTGAAGACATGGAACAGGGGTTAGGTGGAGCTGTTTTTATTCTGGGAAATAACAATGAAATTTCCCAAAGTATTTTCGATAGAAACACTGCACGTAACGGTTCTGCAATTTATAATAGGGGAGAAAATTTACACATAACCGATGATGACTTTTTGGAAAACCAGGCATTTAGTTATTTATTGATAACAACCGCCACTCCACAATCAAGTTATTATAACGGTTCCAATCAGGTGTTAATAAATATCACCCTTATCGGTGGGGACAATATTATTAATGCAATATATCATGATGACATTCCAACAAGCATATTCTTCCATAATGTGACTTATGAGCACTCTACAGGTATTAGAACAACCACGGACAGTGAAATTCATCCTGTTGATGGGGCTGAAAAAAGTCAGGGCGGAAAAGTAATCTATCAAGATTCTCGAGAAGATTCACAAATTGTTTCATTGTTAATAGTTAAAAATAAAGAAAGCAATTCAAACATATTATCTGCCTCCAGAACAGTATCTGGAGATGTCATAGTAGATACAGTATTGAAAACAGGCCTTTATGGAAATGCGACTTTTTTAGTAAATGATAATTTGTCTGTTGGAACATATTCTGTTTATTCAGAACACCCTGAAGACAGGTTATATAAGCAAATTGAAAATGAAACTCAATTCAGAATAAATCCTCAAGCAGATTTGGAACTTACTAAAAGTGTTTCAAACACCAGACCAAATCCTGGGGATTTGATTACATGGACTATCAAAGTTGTAAACAAAGGACCAACCTATTCTCAAAATGTTTCTGCATATGACAAGCTTCCGGAAGGTTTAATTTATGTCAGTGATGATTCAAATGGAAAATATGATAAGGATACTGGTAAATGGTCAATTGGAGATTTGGATAATGGTGCTTCTGCAGTTTTAAACATTAAAGTTATTGTACGTGCATCTAATACAAAAATCACTAATGATGCTAATGTTACCAGTGACACATATGACCCTAACGAGTCCAACAACAATGATTCAGAAACAATTATTATTCCTCCAATGGCGGATGTTTCTGTTGTTAAAGACGTAAGCAAAACCGATGCTAGCATTGATGATATAATCGTTTGGACAATTACTGTTACCAACCATGGTCCAGATGTTGCCGAAAATGTTTTGGTAAGTGAAGTGTTACCCTCTGGTTTGAAATTGATTGATTTTAAAGCAAGCGTTGGTTCATACCGTAATGATGTCTGGAATGTTGGAACATTGAAAAATGGTAGTTCTGAAACATTAGAATTGACCACCAAGGTTTCTATGTCAAATGGTGTTATCAAAAATGTTGTTACTGTTACAACTTCTTCCTATGATCCAAAAATTTCCAATAACAAAAATGAATCATCTGTCAGGGTTAGCTCCCAAGCAGATCTGGAAGTTGTTAAGAAAACTAATGTTAAACAGGTTAAAATTGGGGATACAATAATTTGGACAATCACTGTCACTAATAACGGTCCTCACAGGGCGGTCAATGTTGTTGTAACTGATAGAATAATTTCAGGATTAGTAAAATTCATTTCATCAAAAGCATCTAAAGGATACTTCGATTCCTCCAGTTTCATTTGGTTAATGGATGATCTGGAAGTTGGGGAAACTGCCGTTTTACAAATTGTATGTAAGGCTTTATCTTCAGGCCAGGTTATCAACTATGTAACTGTAACTAGTGATGCAAATGATCCAATCATGGACAATAATGAAGACAATGCTACAGTTGAAGTTATGGATGAGCCTTCTGAGTCTACAGGTTCAAGCAATAACGTTGAATTCGAAACATTGCCTGCTACAGGAAACCCATTAGTGGTGTTTATTTTGGCATTGTTTTCCATAATTTTTGTTGGTTTAAAAAGAAAAAATTAATTTTTTAGGAAATTATTTTTCCTACTTTTTTTTATTTATGAATGATATAATCTTATTTTCGAATGTCTACTTTTTGTATGTTATGTCTTTTCTTTAAATATTTGGATAATGTCAATTCTTTGTTATTAATGTAGTGATGATAGTATATCATTTGCAAATTAACTCTAATTTTCAATGATTTAGTCGACATTAAAAGAATTATGGAAGATTAAAAATCAAAAGCATTAGATATTCAAGAATTAGTGAATTATGATCAAAATAGTATAGTTAGCCATGAAGTAATCAAAAAAAGCTTGGAACAGTAACATTCTTTGCCTTTGATCAAGGACAAGGATTATCTGAACACTTCGATGAGTTGCCTAAAGATTAGGTTTGTCCGTTATGTGATGTGGGTTCTGAACTTTTTGAAGAAGTTAAGGACTAATTTTTCTATTTTTTCCACCAAACCATTATCCAATCGGCTTTATCCTTAACATTAAAGTATTTGCCGTTTTCATATGTTAATATTCTTTCTAAATAATTTCTTAACATCTCTTTTTCTTCATCTGAATATAAGTCAAGACGGAATTTGCCATTGTCCATTGCCTCTTCAATGCTGTCATATTCTCTGTAATTGTTCAAATCAAAGCGTTCAACATTGGCGTAAATTCCCATGTTAAATAGTATATTGAAGAAGTAATTGTAGTCCGGAAAATCCTCTGTTTTTATTCCAAGTTCCTTATCAAAGTCTTTTTCGATTTTTTTGTTTTCAGGTCCGAAAATGGTTATGAACACATATTTGTTGGCAATCTCGTTTAATTCGGATAATACTTTATCAATTGGAATAATACCGTTCAGTGATCTTGAACAGACAACAACATCAACATCACCAATTTCCTCATGACTAATTTCCTCAATAGGTTTCAAAACAGTTTCAATGTTATCAATATTGTTTTCAGAAGCTCTTTTTTCTAGAAATTCTAACATTTTGGGTGAAGAATCAAGTCCAATAACTTTTTTAACTCTATTTGCAATGGGGATTGTCACAGAGCCTTCACCGCAACCAACATCTAAAACAGTATCATCTTCATTTAAAATCAGTTTATCAAATAAGGCTACTTGATAGTCATCCTTACGAGTTCTTTTAAAAAATCCGGCGGCTGCCTTGTCCCAATCTTTATCATTTTTATTTGCTAATTTCTCTTGCCAAAATTTCACCCAGTCAACATCATTAGGGTTTTCAATACATTGCTTCATAATATCACCCATATTCTTTTTTCATACAGATTACGCTTTCATCATCTTTAAACTGACCAAATTTAGGTATTGTTTTGTAATTTAATTTTCCATATAATTTAATTGCAGCAAAATTTTGTTTTCCTGTGACAATGAATGAATTTTTGAAATTTTTACCTATGACATCTTGTTCTAGTTGTTTTATGAGTTTAAATGCAATTCCCTGTTTCCTATATTCTTTTTTTACATATACTCTTTTAAATTCAACGCTATCTTTTCTGCAGACTCTATAACTGGCACATGCTATTGGATTATCATTGTTTAAGAGTAAAATCACAACATGTGGACTTTTAAACTCATTATAATCATCATATTTTGATAATTCATCACCAATACGTTCATAATATCCTCTGTCTAACTCTTCTACAAGTTTCAGAAATCTGTCATCCTTTTCATTAGTTAAAATGGTTCTCATTTTATTCAATAACTGTTTTTCCAGATAACACATTTTGGTAATCTTCATAATTTTCTTTTAAAAGTTCGGGAATATCAAGTTCATAAGGGCAGTTATCAACACATGCATAGCATTCAATACAATCCAATGTCTTTTTCATTGTTTCCTGTGTTGTTTCATCTAGATTCGGTTCAGTTGGAAAACGTCTCATCCAGAGTGACATTCTTGCACATAAACTAATGTTAATTCCCTCAGGACAGGGCATGCAATATCCGCAACCTCTACAGAAATTAACTCCAAGTTCTTCTTTATCATTTTCAATATCTAATTTTAATTCCTCACTTAAAATTGTAGTGGAATCGTATGATAAAAACTCATTGAGTTCTTCAAGTTTCTGAATTCCCCAGATAGGCAATACATTATCAAATTGATTGATATAAGCAAAACTTGCTTTGGAATTTTTAATCAATCCTCCGCCCATTGCTTTCATCGCAATAAAACCAACATCCAATTGCTTACATTTCTCAACAAGCTTAAGTTCTTCATCACCACTTAAATACGAAAAAGGATATTGTAATGTTTCATAAAGACCGCAATCAAGTGCTTCATGAGCTATGGTAATTTTATGTGTTGTTATTCCAATATGATTAATTAAACCTTGAGCTTTAGCTTCAAGCATGGCTTTATATAAATCATCCTCTTCTTTTGGGCAAAAAGAGATGTTATGGAATTGATATAAATCAATATAATCTGTCCTTAAGTTTTTAAGAGAAGTTTCCAAATCATTCCAGAATTCCTCAACTGTTTCCATTCCGGTTTTAGTTGCAATGTAAATGTTTTCACGAATATTTTCAAATGCCTTTCCAAGTTTTTCCTCACTATCTGTGTAAAAACGTGCAGTATCGTAAAAATCTATGCCATTTTCATATGCGGTTTTTAATATTTCAATCGAATCTTTTTCGTTTCTTCTCTGAATAGGCAGAGCACCAAATCCATTTTTATTCACTTCTAAATTTGTTTTTCCAAGCCTCATTTTATTCATGCCCATATAAATTCTTAATGTTTATATATCTTCAATTTAATAAATAATATTACTTATTTTTATAATTGAATTATTAAATTGTGATGATTAAATGAATGATTTAGAAGAAATTATCTATAAGCATGCTTTACTCAATGCAGCTAAGCATAAAGGATCTGCAAATCCTGGGGCTGTTATGGGGTCAATCATGTCAAACGAACCTGAACTTAGAAGCAGAGCAAAAGAAATTGGTCCGATGTCCGGTAAAATCGTAGCACAAGTAAATGCTTTATCTCCAGAAGAGCAAGCTAGTGAAATGGA
This sequence comes from Methanobrevibacter sp., assembly GCF_017468685.1. NCBI lineage: Archaea > Methanobacteriati > Methanobacteriota > Methanobacteria > Methanobacteriales > Methanobacteriaceae > Methanobrevibacter > Methanobrevibacter sp. The sequence continues at coordinate 13,843 of NZ_JAFUHT010000026.1, read as the reverse complement.
AAAATTAGGCGTTGAAGTTGAAACTAAAAAGCCTAAAGTTAAAGAAGTGGGACTTCAAGAACTTCCGGGAACACATGAAAACATTATTTTGAGATTTGCTCCAAACCCAAGCGGACCCTTGCATATCGGACACTCTCGTGCAGCGGTTCCAAATGCCGAATATGTAAAAAGACATAACGGTAAACTAATTTTAAGAATTGAAGACACTGACCCAAAAAGAGTATTTGAACCTGCTTATGAAATGATTCCTGAAGACTTAAAATGGTTAGGGGTCAATCCTGATGAAATCGTTTATCAGTCAGACAGATTTGAAATTTATTATGATTATGCACGTCAATTAATCGAAAAAGGTGCAGCTTATATGTGTACCTGTGATGGCGCTGCATTTAAAGAACTCAAAGATAACTGCAAACCTTGTCCGTGCCGTGATAATAGTGTTGAAGAAAACCTTGAATTATGGGAGAAATTTGATACTATGGAAGCGGGTGAAGCAGTACTTAGAGTAAAAACAGATATTAACCATAAAAATCCTGCAATTCGTGATTGGGTTGCAATGAGGCTGGTCGATGAAACCCATCCAAGATTGGGAAATAAATATAGAATTTACCCAATGATGAACTTCTCTGTTTCAGTAGATGACCATTTAATGGGAATGACTCATGTTTTGAGAGGAAAGGACCATTTGGCAAATTCCGAAAAACAAAAATACTTATATGAACATATGGGATGGGATGTACCGGAATATATTCATTACGGCAGATTGAAAATGGAAGATATTGCACTCAGTACCTCAAAAGCAAAAGAGGGTATTGAAAACGGCACTTATAGTGGATGGGATGATCCTAGACTTGGAACTCTAAGAGCTATTGCAAGAAGAGGAATTCAGGCTAAAACCATTTATGATTTAATCATTGAAATTGGTGTTAAAATGGCGGATTCTGCAATCAGCTGGAAGAAAATTTACGGTCAAAACCGTAACTTTTTAGAGCCAATTGCAAACAGGTATTTCTTCTGTGAAAATCCTCAATTAATCGAAGTTGAAGGTTACAGTGATGGTAAAGTGAATATTGAAAGGCCATTGCATGCAGACCATGAGGATAGGGGTAACAGAATCCTTCCATTTGACGGTAAAGCTTATCTTGCTGAATCTGACATAAATGATGGAATATTCAGATTAATGGATGCAGTTAATGTTGATATTGATGGTGAAAGTATAACATATCATTCAACTTCTTTTGAAGATGCAAGACAGGTTAAAGCAAGAATCATTCAATGGGTTCCAGTTGAAGATAATGTTAATGTTAAAATCGTCATGGATGATGCATCAGTTAAAACAGGACTTGGTGAAGGTGCCCTTAATGATTTAAAAGTTGGGGATATAGTTCAGTTTGAAAGAGTCGGTTTTGCACGTCTTGATGAAATAACTGATGATGAACTGATATTTTACTTTGCACACAAGTAGGTGATTTGAGTGACTATGTTTACAAACGGGTTTTCAACTCTTCAAATGCCAGAAGATTTTGAGCCAATCAATGCTAAAGATCAGTTTACTGAGTTGTACCTTGTTAATACTAAAATACCAATGTCAATAAAGTTTTCAACTACTCCTACTCTTGTAGGTCTACCTGATATCCGTGCAGATATTGAAAAAAACTTGGAAAATAATGATAAAATCGATTTAATTCAGTCTGATTTCATCGCTATTAATGAAGATATTTATTATATGATTGTTTCCTCATTTTCAGATGGTGAAAATCAAATCAGACGTAACGAATTTTTATATGTGGAAGATGATAATCTCTACATTTTTGAATTCACATACCCTTATGCGGACAGGGAATTGGATGATTTTTATTTAAACATTATTCGCTCTTTAAAAATTAGTGTGCCTAAATACATAGTTGAAAATGGTGAATATAAAATTAACCATGAATAAAAAAAGTGTAAAAAAAGATATTTTTAATATATCTTTTTAACATCACTTGCTTTGATTTTAATATTTTTACCTCTGTATCTTACAGCTATTTCATCACCGTTAATAGCGTAAACTTGGCTGGAGTAAGTTTCTCCGTCATGGTTGTAGATGATTTCGTCACCTTTTTTAAGTACAACTTCATCATTGTTTAAGTTAATCTTAATGTTGTCTCTTGAAGGTTTATTTTTTATTTCACCTACTCTAGGTTGAGCTAATTCCGGTTCAGGTGAATTTTTAGCCAGGTTAAATACACGTCTGGTATTTTCCTGTCTTAATTTTTGGTCATGATATTCTTCATAGGTTCCATCAATGTCAAGATGTGTTTCGTTAATGATTGGTTCATATTCATCGTATTCATTGACAGTTCTTATGAAGTCTTCCTGTGGTTCTTCACGTTGTGGAATTTCTTCAGTTTCAGAAGATAATTTGTCTTTTACTTCTTGGAATAGTTTTGATCCGGTAATCTTATTTTTAACTTTATCTAAATCTTTTCTATAATCCAAATCCATTGTGTCTTCTTCATCACTGCCGAATAAGTTGGCATCATCAATTGAAGCGCCTAATTTATAATCTTTATCGTCATCAATTTTATGAGGTGTTTTTAAAGCAGGTTCAGCTATTTCTTCTTTTGCTTCCTGATTTAATAAAACGTTGGTGATGTTTTCATCTTCAGAAATGCTTTCCACTTTTTCCTCATTTTCTTTTGTGGCAGTAGTTATTGCTTCATCAATGTCTTTTTGTGAAGCAACTGAAGGAGTTTCACTTTCACTGGACTCGGAATCATCTTTAATTAAATCAGTAATTGTTTCTTCTTTGTCTTCAGCAATAACCTCTTCAATTAAAGGTTCTGGTGTTTTATTTTTAATGCTCTCTTTAATCTCAGTTAGTTCTTTGTCCTCTTTATCAGTTTTGATTTTTTGAGATTCTTTTTCTCGTTCACTGTCTTTTCTTTTTGATTCTTTAATCAATTCATCAATTGTAAATAAGTCTTTTAATTCGCTTGAGTCTTTGTTATTTTGAGTCATAATATCCATCTGGTTTTGTTTAATTGGTTCTTGAAATTTTTCAATTGTATTATCATAATTTATAAGTACCTGATTTTGAGATTCATATTCATAATTTTTTAAGTTGTTGTTTTCCACTTCGGGAGAAATGTATGAGTTGTTATTGCTTTTTGTTTCAGTACTCTTTCTAAATAAGGCACGATTGCTTTCTTGGTGAGGAATGTTTGGTGATAAACTACGAGGAGCATTTGTTGAAGAATTATTATTATTTCGAGTGTTGATTTTTTCTTTTCCAATGTTCAATGCTTCATTAATGATTTCTGTATTAGGAAGTATTGATCCTTCTTCGTGTTCTAATTCATCGCCTTTATAATGTAGTTTAACAGCTATTATAGCTATTGCACCGATTATTACTATAGTTACCCAAATTAAAATAGTAATTAAACTTATCATTTTTCCCAACCCTTATTTAGTTATATATAATTATGTCATTTTCATTAATTTAAATATTTTCATGCATATTTTTTAAAGTCTCAAATTTATTTATTTTTTAAATAATCAATAATGACTAATTTATTTCAATAATGAAATATATTTTATTCAAATTTAATAATTTTATCATTTTAAAAATTTATTTTATTTAATTAACTGCTATTTTCATCGTTTTAATGGTTTTTAAGTAATTTTTGTTAATCATTCATTTTATATATTCTAAAAAACAATATACATTTGATTAATATTTGATGAGGATTAATCATGGTTGTTAAGATTAATGAAAACTATCTAAAATTAAAAAGCAGTTATCTTTTTGTAGAGGTAGCTAGAAGAGAACAAGAATTTGTAAAAAATAATCCTGATGCAGATGTCATAAAAATGGGTATTGGGATGTTACAAAACCGTTAGTTCCAGCAGTCATTGATGCATTTAAAAAAGCAGTCGAAGAAATGGCTGATGGTGAAACATTCATGGGATATGGTCCTGAACAAGGTTATGAGTTTTTAGCTGAGGCTATTATTAAAAATGATTATAATAAATATGGAATTGACCTTGAAACTTCTGAAGTATTCATTAGTGACGGAGCAAAATGTGACACTGGAAACATTCAAGAAATTTTTGGAATTGACAATAAGATAGCTGTAACAGATCCTGTTTATACCGTTTACGTTGATACTAATGTAATGGCTGGAAGAACTGGTGAAATGGGCGATGATGGCATGTATGAAGGTTTAACTTATCTTAAATGCAATGCTGAAAACGGTTTTGTCCCAGAACTTCCATCTGAACCGGTTGATATAATTTACTTATGTTATCCTAATAATCCAACAGGTACAACATTAACTAAAGACCAGTTGAAAGTATTTGTCGATTATGCTCGTGAAAATAATGCAATAATTCTTTTTGATTCAGCATATGAAGTATTTATAAATGAAGATAATGTTCCTCACAGTATTTATGAAGTTGAAGGAGCAAAAGAAGTTGCAATTGAATTCAAAAGTTTCTCAAAAACTGCAGGATTTACTGGAACCCGTTGTGCATACACAGTTGTTCCTAAAGAATTAAAAGGATACACTGCAGATGGTGAAGAAGTGGAAATCAATCCATTATGGAATAGAAGACAAACTACTAAATTCAATGGGGTATCTTATCCTGTACAAAGAGCTGCTGAGGCAACTTACTCTGAAGAAGGTCAAAAACAAATCAAAGAAGTAGTAAACTACTATATGGAAAATGCTAAAGTAATACGTGAAAGCTTAACTGGCATTGGCTTGGAAGTTTATGGTGGTGTAAGCTCACCTTACATTTGGGTAAAAACTCCTAATAATATGGATTCTTGGGATTTCTTCGATATATTGTTAAATGAAGCTAATGTAGTTGGTACTCCTGGTTCAGGATTCGGACCAAGTGGTGAAGGTTATTTAAGACTTACTGCATTTAATACATTAGAAAATACTATTGAAGCAATGGATAGAATTTCAAAATTAGAATTTTAGGTGTTATAATTGAAAAAAATAGAAAAACCAATAACTATCGAACAAGATGATTCCTTTAAAGTAATCTTATCAAAATATGGTGCATTAGCACTGGATAAGCAAGAAAATTTATCTGAATTAATTGGTGAAACTATTGGTGAGTTAGATATTGAAAAAGGTGTAATAACCTTTGGAGATATCACTTTTCCTGTTCAAATCTTAGGATTTTACATGCAAGATGCAAAACAGTGGTCTTGGGCATGGGATAATGAAGATATATTTGGTGAAAACTTAATAACTTCTGCCTGTGAAATTAAAGGCATTGGGGATGAATTCGATATTAATGAATTCAAAAGTCCTGTTTTAAATGCTGATTTTGATGATTGTCACACATTAGCAATGACTTCCACTGCAATTTTAGGAATGGATGCATATTATGCAGTTTCTGAGGAAGGTTTGGACATATTTGTATTGATTAAATCCGATTTAATCAAAGAAAATAATTCTGTTGAAAAATTCAGAAACACATATTACACTTTCCAGAAAAATTTCAATATTTATCCGAAAATTGCTTTTGAAGCATATACAAAACTTAAAGGATATATTTACAAGCCTCATGATGAATTTTCACTTGCTAAAATTGGAGAAGCACGTGTGATGGCAGGTTTTACTGAAAGAGGAAATGTAACTCGTATATTGATGTTTGGTGAAGATGAAGAGTGAATCTATGGATGCTGATTTAGTCGAAGAAATCGAATTTATGATTGAGTTGCTTACTAAATCAGGATTCTTTTCAATAGAAGAAATTGTAGAAATTTTGGAAGATCAATTTATTGAAGAGGAAATTGATTTTTCTAAGTTTAATATTTCATTGAATGATTTTTCAAATGAGAATTTCTCAAAATTAGAAAATGCATTTACAAAACTTGCCAAGGAAGATATTGTAGCTATTCATAATTGCGGTTATGATATTGAGGAAGGAGTCAGCGATGCATTTGAACTGAATGTTCATCTAATGAATAATAACTTCAATCCAAAGGGATTTTGCTTTTATACTTTTGAGGATGTTGAAGATGCGATTTTTGATAAAAAATTAAAAATCACTTTTGCAGATTTTGAAAATGATGAAAATAAAGCATTGGAAATTGGTAAAACTGTTTTTAAATATCTGAAAGAGGAAGATTTCACTATTGTTTGGGATGAAAGTGTTAACAACCAAATTGAAATTAATCCGTTCATATGGGATAAATCTTATGACTGTGATAAGGAATATGAAATTGAAGGGGCATATGATGTTTTCTCTAGTAGGTGAGTAAATGAATACAAGGTCATTAAAATTGATTCGTGATGTTATAATTAATTCTGGTAAATGGACTTCAATTGAAATAGCTCAGGATTCCATTTATATAGATTTTAAGGATGTTGAACTTGGAAAGCCTAAGGGTGATGAGGAAATGTCTTTGACTGTTCGTTTTGCTGAGGATTCCTTTTTCACAATTTTTTACAACAATATCTGGGATATTGATTTTTTATCCAAATATGATTTTAAAAACCAATTGCTTAGTGAAGAAGTATTTTTCAAGGTAAAAGATATCAGATTCATTGATTTTGAATATCTGAATAAATTTTTCTATAACTTTAAAAGTGAAAAGACTATCTCATCAATTGATGATTTTGACATTCATAATATCCGTAATGATTTCTTTATGCTGGTTGAAGCTGATGAAGTAGCTTTTGCTGTTGGTGCTAATCAGATGGATTTCTTCACCCCATTTGAAAGGCTTGATGATGTTTCCTTAAGGGAACTTTCAAATGATTGGATGCTTTATTTTTTAAATTATCATCTGAAAAGAAATATCATTAAAGACCCAATGTGTGAAAATCATCCGTTGGTATATACTAAAAAATAATTTTATACTCTTTTTATTTTAACTATTTAAAAAATTAGTTTAATGGATATTTAAATTAATAGTTTTTTAAATAACTATTAAAATTATCCATCATTTTTTTAATTTAAATATGGTTTCTGATGAATTCGTAAATGTGATAAATTCCTGAGAAAAATCCGTTGTACTCATTGTTGTGGATATTGCTCATATCATCTTCAATACGATCATCAACTTCTTTAATAAATGTTGTGTTATTATAATCATGGCTTGTGAAGTAATGGACTTGTATTGCATAATTTGTATCCTCTTTAGGGAATACATAATTCACGCCCACATGGCTCCAAATAAACTCATTGTCTCTTGAAGGATTAGAGAAATATTGCTTGGAAACAGTAACTCCACTAATTGTACTGTTTTCATTTTTCAATACTTTATAACCTCCATCTTCCATTGCCCTAAACTTAGCTTCCGATATGGAGGTTATATGGTCTTCGGGCCAATCGTCCCAATGGTCAATATAAACATACTCGTTAGTAATGGCATGAGGAGTTTTAGACTGATTTGTCTGATTTAGCTCTTCAGTAGTGTTCCATGATTGGGGAACAACAGTCACACTATGTCCGAAGTCAGTTGTTTTATCAGTTTTTACACTTAAGAAACTATTAATTCCATTAATGTTTGCAGCGATAAAAATAATGATAATGATAATTATAATTCCATGTAACTTATCTTCTCTTCTCATTTCTTACCTCCTTTATGTTCTGTTTTAGCCCATCTACGTTCTTTTCTAGTAATCATTGTTTTCATTGTCATAAAAAACAATGGAATTAAATGGAAACAATAAATATAATATTTAACAATGTCTTTTATGAATTCCTGAGCACCAGGTTTGTCTCTTGAAAGAGCCAGAATAATTCCTGGGAAAAATGCAATAACCGATAAAACACCTACAACAAATGGTGCTTCCATTCTAATCATGGTCACATCATGGAATATAAACCAGGAAATTGCATTTGCAATGGTTATTAAAAATCCAAAGAAAATCAACAGGTTAAAACTGTAAAATGAAATGTGTTCGATGATATTGAATTTTTTCGGAATGGATATTTTTGCTCTTAAAATCTGAGGCAGATAAACAAATAATGTTTCAAAGTTTCCTATTGCCCATCTTACTCTTTGCCTGAAAAATGCTTTCCATTCTGTAACTGCTTCTTGATATACTGAACATTCGCCGCAATAACGTATTTTTCCACCATTCAGGATAATTTTTATAGCTAAATTCAAATCTTCAGTTACTGCAAATCCGTCCCATCGGCCACTGTTGATGATTGCATCTTTTTTTACGAATTGTCCGTTTCCTCCTAAAAATCCTGTACTTCCGAGGTTGTCTTTTGCAATCAGTGTATTTCCAAAACTCGCAAATTCGATGTGTTGCATACGAGCTAAGTAATTCTCATCTTTATTAAACATTCTAACTCTTGATTGCACACCATCAATGTCTCCGTGAAGATATTGGACAATTGTAGTCAGATAATCAGTTTTAATTTGTGTGTCTGCATCAAAAACACCAATGATTTCTCCCCTGGATAATGTTAAAGCATCATTTAAAACGAATCCCTTACCTTTTCCTGATCTTGGGGGGTGTCTTGTAACAATCTTAAGCTGAGGAATATCTTTTTTCAATTCAGCTAATATCTCACCGGTGCTGTCAGTTGACCCGTCGTTAATTACGATTACTTCATAGTTATATTCTTCATCTTTATAATATTCAGAGTTGCAGATACTTCTTACAGTTGCTTCAATGGTGTTTTCTTCGTTGTGAGCTGGAATAAAAATACTAATGAATGGCAATTCTTCATCGTCTTCATATGGGATTAGTGGGGCTTGTTTTTTGATACTTACTAGAGAATTGATAAGCATAGCTAAGGTAGGGATTAAAAGCAACCATTGTAACCATGTTGCATTTCTAGTAAGCAATGCCATTATAATTAATGCCATACATAATATTAAAAGAAAACTTGAATCTGATTTTTCGATTACCAATTCTGTATTTTTTTCTTTAATTTTTGCTTGGGCAGTTTTAACATTGATGATATTCTGTTCATGCTTTTTAATAGCAACAGCCATTGCTCTTTGTACTTCTCCATCTTCCAATGGCTTGAGCAGAAATCCATAAGGGTTATTTGTTAATAGTGAATCGATAGTTTCGTCAAATAACATTCCGACAATGAGGAGTATAGGTACATTAAAAAGTTCCAAATCTCCTGCAAGCTCAACTAAATCAATGTTTTCTATTTCAGTATCTAAAAAAATTAGGTTGGGAGATATTTTATCTAATTTTTTAAAAATATCTTCCTTTTCAAATGCACTGCCTGCAAATTCATATTCATAATCTTCAACAAATTCCTTTATTAAAGATAATGATTCTTCATCAGAGCTAATCGTAAAAATCTTAGGTTTTCCTTTGATTAATTCTAATTCAGTCATTTAAATCTATTCTGTAAAGCCGCTTGCGTCATTTAATTTTTTAGCTTCAAGTTTGGCTCTGTTGATAGTAATTTTAAGAGTTTTATCTAGTTTGTTGATGTCGTATGGTTTGGAAACAAATCCATATGATCCTTTTACATTAGATTTTTCGAATGTGTCTGTGTCTGTGTTTGCAGTTAAGTAAATAATTGGTATGTGCCATTCGGAGATTACTTCTGCAGCTTCAATACCTTCCATATCGCCTTTTAACTTAATATCCATTAAAACTACATCTGGAGTTTTTTCTGCTGCTGTATCGATTGCTGCTTGTCCGGTATCTACTGTGTCTATTACTTCATATCCTAATTCTTCCAAACTGTATTTCAAATCCAACGCTGTAATAGCTTCATCTTCTACTACTAATATTCTTTCGTTCATAATTATCCATCCATAACAATTTTTCTTTTATGTTATTCATTTTATTTATAGTTTAGGTCTTTTTTGTTCGATTTTATTAAAACTTTATCCTTCAATCGTATGTTCCATATTAATTGGGAATGTTAACCTGTAGCCGGTACCATTCTCATGTTGGAATAGTTCAATATGTCCATCTAACTGTTTAGTTAAATTTTTAATAATTTCACATCCCAGATTTCTTGTCACAGTATGAGGGTCTTCAATACCTACTCCATTGTCTCTCAGTATTAATTGGGCATGTTCATTGTCAATTCTGTAAATTTTCTTGATAATCTTTTTATCAGGCACTGTTTTGTCTGGGAATGCATGTTTTATTGCATTCATGGTTAACTCATCAATAACCAATAATAATGGGGTAATGACTTCAATTGTTAAGTTTAAATCTTCTTCAACTTCAGATTCAAATTCAATTCCATCTCTCAGACCGATCAATCCTCTCAATTGACTGTCCTGGTCTACAATATACTCTTTAAGGTTAATGTTTTTAAAGTCAGTGGTATTGTAGGTTTTTTCGTGAAGAATTGCAAGTGAAGATAACCTGGATTGCATATGGTCAATAATAACGTTCGGTTTGTTTTTATAGGCTCTTTTTTCTAAGTTTAAGAAACTGTTTAACACTTGCAGATTATTTTTAACCCTATGGTGAACCTCTTTAATCAAGATTTTCTGGTGTTCGTTAGCTTCAATTAATTCTTGCTGTTTTTTACGGTCTTCGGTAATGTCAGTTAAAAAACCGATACTGTGGGTTGTATCGCCGAATTCAAATCTTTCAATATAAAGTTCAGCAATTTTTTGATTGTTTTCATCACCATGGACATTATATGTGAATTTTTCACTAATTTCATCGGTTTCTCCATTAATTAATTCTAGAATTTTACATTGGATAGGCTCTTCTACGATATTTTCGATTACTTTACGGGAGTGATAATAAGTTTCTGGGTCTTCTTCAATAAGGTTGAAATAACCTTCGGAAAACTCATAATGTTTTGTATTTAATGGTTCAATAAGTAATGCTAATTTTTTGTTGTTTTTAAAACCTTTAAGTAAAAAATCGACAGGTCTTGTCATTTTTCTGGTGGAATCTGTACTTACATCCTTAAATAAACCATAACGACTTATCAATTCTCCATTTTCATCAAATTTTGAGTAAAGATTTGCTTCAATATATTTCAATATTTCATCATCAGTTAATATTCTTAAAATTGTTTCATAGTTGGTTTTTCCATCATCCAGTTCCTTCAATGCCTTTTCAAGAAGAGGTTTGTCTTCAGGAATCACCAAATCAAATACAATGTTATAATATTCATCGTTTTCTTCCCTGGTTCTGTTAAGGATGTTGTATACTCCTTGAGTCCATGAATATCTGTCATTAATTTTGTAATAGCTTCCTGTTTGTGAGAAATATTCAATTAAATTAGCTTTTTCATCAGATTTTCCATCATCAGGAACAGTTAAGCTAGTTTCTCTGTTGTCTCTGTGGTCAGAAATTAAAATGATTTTATTCATGTCATAAATGATTTTAACATTGGAAAATCTTGCTAATTTCTCATTAAAATGATAATAAAATCTCATCTTTTTAGTTTTATTGGTTTTATAAACTTCTTTTAATGGTTCTTTTAAAATTTTATAAAAACCTGGCGAAGTTTTACTAAGTCGACGCCCACTAACATCATTTTGTTTGATATGTCCTCTTAAAAGAGTACCTAAACCTAATCTGTGAACTACAAAATCTTCACCATCATCTATAGGGTCAAAAATATCCAAATCATTACTGATATTTCTTAATGTTTTTTCAAATGGCGCCTCGAATATTTCAAATTCAGGGTCAACATATTGGAATAACTCACTCTCCGTGATGTCATAGATGTTTATTTCCTCCACATCTTCCAGTTGACGATATTGTTTTTCTATTCTCATGCTTCTCCCTCCAATTCATCAATATGGTAATCAAAATTAATTGGGAACACTATTTTAAATCCGGTTCCAACTTCACAATCTAAAATTTCTAATTTTCCGTTAATTTGTCTAGTTAGATTATTAATTATTTCCCAACCTAAATTATGGTTAATTAATGCATTAGGGTCTTTTAATCCAACTCCGTTATCTTTTAAGATTAATTCACAAACATGTTCGTTGATAAAGTTAATTTCTTTAGAAATTGTTTTATCAGGCATATCCGGATCAGGGAATGCATGTTTGATTGCATTCATTGTCAGTTCATCAACAATCAGTAGTAATGGGGTAATCACATCAATGGATAAATGAATTTCAGGGTCGACTTCAGATGTAAAATTGATGTCTTTTGCTCCAAATAACATATGCAATGTTGAGTCCTGGTCCTTCATATAATCTTCAAGATTGATATTGATGAAATCTTCAGTGTTATAGGTCTTTTCATGAAGCAGAGCAAGTGATGACAAACGTGCTTGCATGTTGTCCAATATACGATTAGGATTGTCGCCATATGCTCTTCTTTCAAGGTTTAAGAAACTGTTCAATACCTGTAAGTTGTTTTTAACTCTGTGGTGCACTTCCTTAATTAAAATATTTTTTGTTGCATTTGATTTAATCAGTTCCTGTTGTTTTTGACGTGAAAGGGTAATGTCAGTTAAAAAACCGATACTATGGTCCTGATTACCGTATTTGAATCTTTCAATAAATAATTCGCATATTTTTAAGTTGTCTTCATCACCATTGACTTTATAAGTGAATACTTTATTAATTTCATCAATTTCCCCGGCAATTAGTTTCTTAATATCTCTTCTAACGTCATCTTCAATGATATTGTCAATTATTTCTTTGCCGTGTATGTATTCGTCTTTTGGGATTTCAATCATTTTGTAGAATCCTTCACTGAACTCGTATCTTTTGCTTAACGGTTCTACGAGTAATGATAATTTGGAATTATGATTAAATCCATTTAACATGAAATCCACAGGTCTTGTCATGTGTTTATGTGAATCGATACTGATGTCCTTGAACAATCCGTAATGACTAATTTCTTCTCCATTTTCATCAAATTTGGAATAAAGATATGTATCCAAATATTTAATATGGCCTCCTGGAGTTTTAATACGTATAATATTTTCGTAAGTGTCAGTTTCAGGGCTCATTGTTTTAAGTAGCTCTTCAACAAGAGGTTTATCTTCAGGAATTACCAAATCAAAAATAATATTATAAAATGCATCACTTGACTGTTTTGATCGGTTTATAATGTTATAAATTCCGGGGGTCCATGTAAATTCGTCATGAATTTTGTAATAGCTTCCTGTTTGTGAAAAATACTCGATTAATGTAGCTTTATTTTCTTCGTCTTCTCTTTTTTGTTCTTCAGGGGATTTTGTTTTATTAGGACTTGTTTTTTTCATATCGGAAATTGCGTAAACTTCACCTTCATCAGAAATGATATGAATATTTGCAAGAGTATTTATTCTATCACTTTGGTAATAGAACATCCTCATAGCTTTTGTATTTCCAGTTTTTAAAACTTCTCTAAATGCATCGTTGAATAAATCGAAATAAAATGGAGATGTTTCACTTAATTTACGGCCTTCAACATCTTCCAGTTTTATATTTAATCTTTCAAGTAAGTTCCAGCCTATTCTTTCGACAATAAAATCTTCACCGTCATCAATAGGCAGGAAAACATTTATATCTGAAGGAACATGCTTCATAACATTGCTGAAACGAACTTTATCCGGTTTTTTGACCGGATTAACATGTTTAAACACTTCGTCTCTGTCAATATTATAAACTCTTATCTCTTCGACTTGTTCTAATTCTCTATATTGTTTTTCAATATGCATGCGAATTACCTTAGGTTTATAAATTATATGAATTGTATTTTTATTTAATATAATATTTATATTATAGTGAATTTTGGTTTTGGAAAAGCTTTTTAAACAGTAAAAATATAATATTATTGTTATGGAAATTTTATAAAATTTTCAGAAATATTAATTTTAAGGAGTTATTAAATGACTTGTAGTATTTTAGTTGGTGGAGCATGGGGGGATGAAGGTAAAGGAAAATGTATCACTTACCTCTGTGACAATGATAAAC
>NZ_JAFUHT010000025.1 GCF_017468685.1 Methanobrevibacter sp. | reverse complement strand
TCATTAAATGGCATGTTCAAAAGTGGACTAATCTCAAAAATACAAGTGATCTAGAAAACCCAACTCCACCCCGGGATTCTACAAGCATTGAATGTTAACAGTAGAGCTGCTCCCTTCCGGGCCTGACCCATTCCCATATTAGAGATGACTAGTCTTTACCCTCCAGTAAAAACTTCATCACCACCAATCCTGCAGGACGAGGTTTCTATGTTGTTTTTAATAGGCTTATATTCTCTTAAAAAGCCGCCTTTTGAACTTCAACTGCACCAAAGGGGGTGTGTGCTTACAGAGGACCCCTAACCCTCCAGTCTAGCCAAACAATATATTTGATTTTAATATTATATAAATGTTAGTGAAAAATTGACAGTTAACCAGTTAAAACTTAAAAAAAATAATTATAAAACTTATTCTAGAAAAAATAAATTTTTACAGTAACTGCCTAAAAAAACTTAAATTTTAAAAAAAAAGTAAAAAATAATGAAATATTAAAATATTTCCTGAATAATATCTCCATCAGAAATAATTCCAACTAATTCTTCCCCATCAACAACAGGAAGTTGATTTAGAATACCTGAAGATGAAGTACCCTCTTTCATAACTTTAATAGCAGTTTCAAGAGTGTCATCAGGAGAAATAGTGACAACTGAAGTAATCATAATTTCTTCAACACTAGTGCCTAATTCATACTTATCTAGAATCAAATTATGTCCAACATCAGTTGCAGTTATAATTCCAATCAATTTTCCGTCCTCAACAACTGGAAGAGAACTAATTTTATATTCCATTAATTTTTCAAATGCATTTACAACATCAATGTCTGAAGTAGTTGTTATTATTTCAGTAGTCATGATGTCTTTAACTTTCTTGTTCAACATTGTTTATACCACCAAATTTTTCAAGAATATCCTCTACCATAATATCTATGGTCTCGTTAATTTCCACATTATTAATTATACGAGTATCGTGAATTTTTGCCTGTTCAACTAAAAATCTTTGAGTTTTTCTAATTGTTCCAAAATTTTCCATATACCTTTCAAGTGACCTTTTTACCCATGGTTGTCTGCATCTTGAATAGAATCTTTGCTTATGGGCTTCTTCATCATCAACAGTCAAAGTGAAAATAATAATATTATTGTTTTCCATCAAATCCCTTCTGATGAATCCCGGGACCACATGGACCCCCTCGATAATTGTACTTATTCCTTCTTTAACCGAACGCTCAATAATTGCTTCAATACCTACATTTACAACATCAACATGACTGATAAATCCCTCAATAACAGAATCTATTCTAATAGAAGGTGTTCGTATACTTTCATAAGCATCAAAACTAGATTTGTGAATAACTGGACTTAACTCTTTTGAGACTATTTTCCGCATTACTTCACGAATCATATCTGTACTAATAAGATTTTTTAATCTTAATCTGTTTGCAAGTTCGAATGCCATAGAAGAAGTTCCTACACCAGAAGCTCCTCCAATTAATATGATTAAAGGTTTTTTGGATGTTCTTAAAGATCGCCAATGTTGATATTTTACAGCAATTTTAGGATCAATATTCCCTAAATGATTCAAAACAACATCAGCCAAATCTGAATTTGAAATTTCAGTAACATTGCTCCTAATCAAATCAGCTTCAATATCACTAGCAATATCATATGCCCTTTCTGTTCCGATATCTGCTACATTAAGAGAACGGGACATGATTCCTTTAGAAAAGGGCTCTTTATACATTTTGCCATCTACATCACCAGTAACCCAAATCATAATATCACATTTAAAATTACTAAATAATTATCTAAAATTAATATTAAATAAAAGTTGTTATTTGATTTTGAACAAAAATAAACAAAAATAGAAAAAAATAGAGAATAATTGAAATTATTCTAATGAAATAATATCTATATCATAATTTGAGCCGTCTTTAACATCAATTAAAACAGCACCATTGTCTTTAAGCATTCCAGGGTTTGCCACATCAGTAGTTTTTCCAATTTTACTTAAAGATTTTGCTTCGTGAATATGTCCACATAAATTGATTTGAGGTTCAAATTCGTGAATGGATTTTAAAATTCCCGGACTGCCTACATGTTCTCCATTTTCAACTCTATCTGCTGCAGTATTGAATGGAGGTGCATGAGTAACTAAGATTTTTACTTTAGGCACATCAGAATTATAAACATAATCATAATTAGCTAATAAATCATAAACTTGCCTATATATCTTATCATCATCCATTTCACCAGGTGTATCAAATGGGGTCGGATTAGATCCACCAAAACCAAATAATATAGCATCACCATATGCGATAATATTATTATGAAGACAGAAGGAAACATCATTAATTGCATTACAAATTCCATTAGGGTCACAATTACCTGGAATTGCAATTACGTCCACTCCGCAATCTGCTACTTTATTAATAAAAGTTTCAACAAATTCAAGAGGTCCGAAATCAGTAATATCCCCTAAAATTAAAACCAAATCCACATCATTATTATTTAAATAGGTATATAGATTTTCATTTTCTTCTCCATGAACATCACTAATAGCTAATATTTTAACCATATTACCACCTTTAATCATTGTTCTAAAAAGAATGATCCCATTTCTTTTAGTCCAATTTTGAGATCTTCTTTATCACCATGTAATTCAACAGTCACATCATCATTAAATTCTATGATAAGTCCGTGCCACTCTGCAATTTCTTGAACTCTTTCTTCAGCTAAAGGCACTTTTAAGTTAATCCTACCAGTTGTCAAACCTGGAGGTGCATTTACTAAAAATTTTGATCGAGAATCTGCAAACTCAAATACTTTTTTACCTTGCATGACCTGCTTTAATAAGTCAAGCCAATAATCAGCATACTCTTCGCCTTCTTTTTCTTCCGCTATTGTTAAAAGAGTCCCTTGAATATTATTTAAAGACATTTCTGCTTTTGCCAAACCATTAATCAATTCTGGATGGGTAGGATCTCTATGATATGAACTAATTGAAGACCTAATTAATCCCATCTCAGGGTTAATTCCAGAAGGGATTTCATGTCCCCTTTTAGTTAAATCTTTTAATAGATTATTAAGAACTAACCAATTTTGTTCAGATGGCAAACTCATAAATGTCCACCTAAGATTTTTAAAGTAGTATGATTGATTTTTGCATCAGCGTCTTTTAATTCATTTTCAATTTCACTAGTGCTTTTGTAAGAATCTAAGAATAATACATGATGAGTAGTAGTACCTGCAATGTTTAAAATTGCAATTTCATCATTAGGTTTAATTTCTCTTTTATCAATAGTTGCTTTAAACTGAACATAACGTTCATATTCTTCTGGAAGGTCTGAATATTTAAATATACCATCTAATGTTGCTACAAACATAATTACACCTCTTATATTTATATCAGTTTACTTTATTTAATTACTAGTATATAAACATGATTACGAATTATTCGTATCAATACAAACAAAAAAAAGATTTATAAAAAAAATAGTTATCTGAAAAGATAACTACTCCGAACTGTGTTTTCAGTGCCTAAAAAAATAAAAAAGATAAGGAAATTAATCCTTAAACTTATTCAGCGTTTTCTCCTAATGCTTTTTTAATAGCAGGAGTTGCGTCAATTTTTTGAGCATCGAAAGTTAATTCATCAGCAGATAATCCCATAGCTAATCCGTATAATTGAGCTAAGTGGAATACTGGTAAAGCAAAATCAGTTCCGTATCTTTCGTTTACTTCAGTTTGACCTTGGTCAAATTGCATGTGACAGAAAGGACATACGTTAACAATTGCATCTACACCTGCTTCAGTCATGTGGTCGAGTTTTTCTTTAGTGAAACTAGTAGTTACATCTAAATCTCTTGCTCTTAAACCTCCACCTGCACCACAGCACATCATTTTGTCTTTGTAATCAACAGATTTAGCACCAGTGATTTCTACAAGTTCATCTAAAATAGATGGGTTTTCAGCTTGATCTTCGATACCAATAGTTTTAGTAGGTTTTAAGAAGTGGCAACCATAGTGTACAGCAACATTTAAGTCTAATGGTTTTTCAATAATGCTTGCTAATTTTTCAAATCCTACATCATCTTTTAAAATTTGAGCAAAGTGTTTTACATTAGTAGTTCCTTTGTATTCTCTACCAATTTCTGCTAAGTTAGCGTTAATTTTTTCTCTTTTTTCAGCGTCTTCTTTTAAAATATGATTACATTCGAATAATGAACCGAAACATCCATTACATTCGGTCATGATGTCAGCACCCATATCTTCAGCAAGAGTTAAGTTACGTGCTGCGATAGTAGCCCAGGTTTCTTCATCAAAAGATCCGAATACACCAGGAGCAGGACAACAGGATGCTCCTTCCATATCTTTTAATTCAATATCTAATGCTTCAAATAATTTTCTGGTAGCTTTTTCAACACCAGGGTAACGGTTGTTCATAATACAACCTAAGAAATATGCGATTTCCATATTATAACTCTCCTCATAAATCTATTCTTTTAATCCGCCGGTTGCTTCATCGTAACCGATTAATTCATCAAATGCGGTAATTTTACATAATTTTTGTACTTCTTCTAATGCTTCAGGATAAGCGTGAGTTGTAGGTGGTACTTCAGGAAGACCAATTTTGGTTCTTAAAGCTTTAGCAGCATCGTTAATAGGTACTGCGTGACCAGTATTAATTACGAATACACCAGTCATTTTGTGAGGTTTTGCCATGTAACCTGCATGTGCAGCAATATTACGTGCTTTTTTGATAATTTCTACAATTTTAACGCTTCTGAGACATCTTTCTTGACAAGTGTAACAAGTAGTACACATCCATAAAGCGTCGTCAGAAATTACTTCTTCTTTTAATCCTAATAAACATTTTCTGACAATTTGTCTTACTTTGTAAGGAGTTCTTCTTCCAGATGGACAACTACCACTACAGGTACCACATTGGAAACAGTGTTTTACAGTTTCAATACCTGCATCAATAAATTCAGCAGTGAAATCTGGGTCACGGTTACTATCATTTAATAATTCTTTATCAGTCAATAAAGTCATTTTATCTCTCTCTGTATCTTTATTTTTTAAATCTTGTTCAACTTCCTCAACATCTTCTTCAATTTCTTCATCTTCTACAGTTTCAGCTTCAACAGAAACTTCTTCTGCCACTTCAACTTCTTCCACAATTTCTTCAGATGAATCATCACTAGTTTCTAAAACTTCTTCAGTAGTTTCTTCAACTTGATCTTTTGAAGGTTCGATGTCTTCTTCAGAAGTTAAATCCTCAGTACTGTCTTCAGAATCAACAGAAACTTCTTCTTCCAATGGTTCAGTCTCTTTTTCTTCATCAGAAACAGTAACACTTACATTTTTTGAAGATGTAACTTGGACATCATCAGATGTGTTTGATACATCAGTATTGATGCCACTTTCTTCATTGTCACCTTTAAACAAGGATTTAAGACGATTTATTATAGACATTGAAAACACACCTCGGATTATCATCAGATTATTTCCTCAAATCCATACTAATATTCTTTAAAAGACCATATATAAAGCTTACTAAATTTTTGATAAGTGTAATCATAAAGATTACACAAAATGAAAAATTTATATAAACCTAAAAAATCTATATTTAAATAAGAACAAAAAAGGAAGAAGCAAATGAGAAAAAAATTTGAAATAAAATCACATGACGGACCCGGAAGAATAGGTAAAATAAATGATGAAATAACACCAAAATTATTCGACAAAAATGAATTAAAAATTGCACCAAATCAGGGATCCGCACATAATGTTGACCGTGAAATCGCTGAATTCAATGTAAAAGAAACCTTAAGACTTGCAAAAGAAAATGTGGAAAAATGTGATGTTGCAGTCATACAAGGTTCAAAATACATCGATTTGCGAGTAAATTGTTTAAAGAACCTAGAAAAAATTGGATACAATGGATTTATCATAGCAAATGGAGACGCATTACTAACAAATCCAAAAGAACTCGTTGAAATAATAGTTTCACTTAAAAAAGAAGCTGAAAAAAGCAGTTATTTTATTTTTCCATTTACAGAAATATCATTTATGCCTATATTAACCTATATGGGAATTGACGGATTTTTAACAGATAGCGCCAACTATTACAGTCATTTGAATGTGCTTCAAACACCAACAAAAGCCTATGATTTAAATACCTATAAAATTTATGAAAATATTTCTCAAAAGGAATTGGAAAACAAAAATATTGAAAATATGGAATTCGTAATCAAAGAAATCCATGCACACATGAAAAATAAATCATTGAGAAATCTTGTGGAAGAAAGGTCCGGCACAACCCCTCAAAACATTTCCACATTAAAAATTTTAGACAGAACCCAAATGGATTATCTGCTTGAATACACTCAGCTATTCTAAAATTTTAAATGAATCGATAATGTTTTTGAATTCTCCTTCAGACTCACCGGAAATGTCTAAAGTTCTTAATTCAAAAATATAAATATTTTTTTGTTCAATGAAAACATAAGTGTGGATGTCAAAATTAATTTCAGGAGTGTCCATATTGGCATGAAGTTTGATTGCATCCATATCCGCTATTTTTACAAAATCAGATGCTAATATAACTCCACCGTCATCAGAAATGGCATCTTCCATGAATATTTTATAATCATCTAAATTGGTTGCTGTTGGAAACATTACTGCATTGATTAAATTATCCTGACCTTTAGACAAAGTAGCTATACAATCTGGATTTGAAAGAATGTCTGCTTTTTCAACCTCCCAAAAGTCAGGGTATTCGAAAGTGATTTTACCTGTGTTGAATGTTTTCATGAATTATTCCTCATCCTTTGTTGAAACATCAATTGTTTCAGGAGCCTCTTCCAATGTGTCAATGTATTTGGAGAATGGTTCTGGAAGTTTTGGCATCACTTCTTTTAAAATTTCTGCAGCATCAAGTTCCAATGCCTGACCTGAAAGCAAATGATTGACATCAAAGTCAAAATCAAATGGTTTAAGCAAATCATCAGTAGGTACTCTTAAGTTAATTTTCTTTTTGTTTAATATCATTTTAAGAGTGCTTGTATTTCTAATCTGCTCATTCATATCTTCAACTGTACTTTTTATATCATATGCAATAGCTTTATTCTTCTCATTCACATCATGTTTAGCTTTTTCTACAGATTTGTTCAAATCAGATATAAGCAATGCATTCCTTCTATTGATATTGTCCCTAGCTTCATCAATGACAACATTAATTGCATTTAAAATAGATTTATTGAGTTCCACATTATAAGCTAAAATCATCTTATTTTTGTAATCCAATTCTTTAAAAATAGCTACTCTTTCATCATTGATTTGTTTGTTTTCTTTATTTAACTCATGAATTTCATCTTTAGCTTTTAAAAGTTCATCTTTATAGTTGACTTCATCTTTAAGAGAATCGACATCTTCAAAAAATGAAGACTTTAATGTCTGTATTTGAGCTTCCAATTCCTTAATTTCAGCATCTTTAGCTTCAATAATATGATAAAATTCATCAAGTCTTTCATCGGAAAACTGATTGTCAATTAATTTTTGATAATCTTCCTGAGATAATACTTTTACCAAATCATCATCTTCAAAAGGATCCTCTTTTTTAAGACTGACCTGCTTTTGTTTGGATTCTTTTTCAACAGAGTTACCATCTTTGTCTTTACTGGTATACTTTTTAGTATACACCCGTACTGTTCTAAATTCATCACTTTCCATTATTGACACCACTCTATATTTATAAGTTTGATTAGTTTTTAGTTAAATAGTTAATCATTATTTTCAGTTAAAAAAATAAAAAAAGAAGAAAATAATTTTACTATCTAGCTTCTTTTTCCATCCATAATAACATTGCTTCTTCAATTGCTTTAGAGTACCAACCTGTTTTGAACAACATTTTATTTGAAGCCAATTTGCGAAAGTTCAAGTCAATGTCATTATTGATGCTAATTGTAACACGTCTGTTTTGAGTCATATAATTAAATTGTTTAAACTAGTTTATAAATGTATTAGTCTTCTCTCAGGTCATTTTAATAAGTTTTTAGAAATATTGAAATTTCCCCACAACAACCATATTTATATGACATTGTTTTAAAGATTTTAAGGAATTAAAATCAAGAAAAAAATAATTAATTAAAACGAATGAAATTAAAAATGAAATTTGAACATTGATTAGATACATTAAAATCAAACTTCATACAAAAATTCAAAATGTTCAATACCATCTTCCAAATAGACATCAGAAACTTTCTTAAATCCCAAATTGCTATAAAAATCGATTAGATAAGCTTGCCCTGAAAGTCGGATTTTATCTTTTTTCAACTCTTCAATAATAAATTTTATAGCATTTTTCATCATGGTTTTTGAAATACCTTGTCCTCGGTAAGTCTTTTTAACGACAACTCTTCCAATTGACATTTCATCATAGGAAACATTTTCAGGAATGATTCTTGAAACAGCAATAACCTCCCCACCATCTTCCAAAAACAAATGATATGAACACTTATCCTTATCATCCAAATCCTGATAAGGACAATTCTGTTCAACAACAAATACTTCAGCACGCAATTTTAGTATCCCATACAATTCATCTGTTGATAATTCATCAAACTTCTTTAACTTCCATTTCATCAACATCACCTAATCCAAAGGAAGATGTTTGGTTTTAACTTTATTTTTTAACCCTTCCAACTCATCAGAAATTATAAATACCTTTTTGCCATCAATATATGTCGTATAGCTCCATCCATCACCATATTCAGAGATTTTATAATTCCCTTCGGCGATTTCATGATTTTCAATTAATTGAGAATCATTTTGAGCAACTTCAATATTACATCCATTGTTTAATTCATTAATTGCTAAGAAAAAGCCTCTGAATTTCGGATTGCCCATTTGACCTTGAATATAACAATTCATGACAACATTCAAATCCATATTCAGATTTAATGCAGCTTTACAAATGGATTCATGTTTTTTATATTCAAACAAAATCCTCAGTAAATATTTTTCAACATAATTAAATGGATAAATGTTGGATTTTAATTGATGATTAATTAAAACTGATTTTAGAGCATTATTCCTTTCAAGTAAATTATTTAATACATTTTCACTTCCCATCATTTATATTTTGAAATTTAAACCTTAATATATTTAAGTAATCAAAGCCAAAATAGTATACAAGTAAACTAATTTAGTTTACATGAGGTGTATAAAAATGAGCATAAAAAAAGTTGTAGTAGCTGGAGGAGGAGTACTTGGAAGTCAAATTGCCCTTCAAAGTGCTTACTGTGGATTTGATGTTACAATCTGGCTTAGAAGTGAAGGATCAATTGAAAGAGCTAAACCTAAACTTGAAAGATTTAAAAACATCTATGTTGACACTCTTGAAGCGATGAAAACCGACGCAAGTGCTTACTGCAGAGGACTAGCTACAAAAACCGATTTAAGTGAAGAAGAACTCGATGAGTTAAAACAAAAAGCACAGGATGCATACGACAGCCTGACATTAACAACAAGTTATGAAGAAGCTGCAAAAGATGCAGACCTAATCATCGAAGCTATTGCTGAAAATCCAGAACAGAAAATTGCATTTTACACTGAACTTGCAAAGTATATGGATGAAAAAACCATACTAGTAACCAACTCTTCAACATTATTGCCATCCATGTTTGCAGAATATACTGGAAGACCTGAAAAATACCTTTCACTTCACTTTGCAAACACCATTTGGGCAAACAATACTGCTGAAGTAATGGGACACCCCGGAACTGAACAAGAATACTACGATAAAGTAGTTAAATTCGCTGAAGACATTAATATGATTCCTTTAAAGCTTAAAAAAGAGCAACCAGGATACATATTAAACTCACTTTTAGTTCCGTTCCTAAATGCGGGTCAGGCATTGCTTGCAAATGATGTTGCAGACCATGAAACAATTGATAAGACATGGATGTTGGCTACTGGAGCACCTGCAGGACCATTCCACATTTTAGATATTGTAGGACTCACCACAGCATACAATATTGTTATCATGAAACCTGAAGCACAAGATCCGGAAACTACCCCTGGAAAAATAGCTAAAATGCTTAAAGAAAAAATCGATAAAGGTGAAACTGGTATTAACGCAGGAAAAGGATTTTACGAATATTAAAAATCCTTTTTTATTCTTTTTTTAAATTCAAATCAATTGCTTTTAAAGTCAGCTCATTAAAAATTTCCATAAATTCAGGATTTAACTCACTGAGTCCCATTTTTGTTTCCCACTCACTGTTAATTTCATACAGAACAGGAATAAATTTTTCACCTTTTTCAGTTAGTTTTAATAGATAATGTCTCCGGTCTTTAGATGATTTTTCACGAGTTATCCAACCGCAGTTTTCCAATTTCTTAACCGCCTTGGTTATTGCACCTTTTGTTAAATATAATCCCTGAACTAAATCATTCTGATTTAATTCATGACCCTCATGAATCATCAGGATACATAAAGCTTGAATTAGACTCAAATCATATTTTAAAAGTTCATCATTGAGATATTTTTTATGGTTTTTATGGAAAATGAATAGGATATCCCCCAATCTGTTCGATTCATAAAAACCCATTGTTTTTTCATATTTCATTAATAATTAATTTGTTTTAAAGATTAATAAATATAATATCGACATAATCATTCATTCATGTCTACTGGAAATGATTACTCCACAATCAATCATAAAAATATGCATACTACAATTAAAATCATTGATTATCTTTTAAAATAGACTAACTTCGGTAAAAAGAAAATCAAAAATAAAAGAAATAAAATTGTTTAATAATATTATCAAAAAATAGAAATAAAATTAAATTTTAATTAAAAATTACAAAAAAACATGATTTTATGAAAAAAATAATTAAACAATGTATAAAAATTAAAATAAAATTCTGAAAAATCAAATAAAAACTTTTATATATAATAAAAATATAACTAATAAACGATGTGAAATGAATTTCATGTCTTGATGAACATCAGTCAAACATTTTATAATCTCCAAAATGATAGAATATGTTCATAGGAAGTAGAAAAACACCTACTTCCCAACTCCCCCTTTAATTTTTAAACCTAAACATCATCAAGTATTTTGGAATCTGCTCCGGCAATTTCGACCAAGTATTCAGCTTCAACAATGTGAAGTTTGGCCGGAACGACAATACAATGAAGAGGACCTCCAAAGTCAAAATCAATTAATTCAGAGATTTTTCCTGCCTTAACAACAACATCACTTGAACCAACACGAGCAATACCCATAGCAAGTGTATCAGGAGTAATTAAACCCTCACGATCCAAATCTTCATGAATATTCAACAGATATTCCAAACCCTGATTAACAGTCATATATCTGTCTTTATGTGCCTGAATATCTAACAAAACCAGAGTATGCAAATCATTTTTAAGATTTTCCTCAATTGCCTCATAAGGAGATTTCGGATAAAAATTATAATCGGGAAATGGAATTGTAGTGACTTTTCCAAATTTATAACCCTGAAGACCGGAAATGGCCGGTGCTGAAGATAGAATCGATGAGCCATGAATCACTTCAAAATCAATTCCTTTTTTAGAGCATTGAACTAAAAAATCACTATGAGTTGTTGCAATTAAAGGATCTCCTCCAGTAATTAAAGCTATATCCTGAGTTTTAGCTTCATCTATAAACTTATGTTCTTCTTCAACTTCATTTCTTACCAAAACTTCAATTTTTTGACCTATCAACTCTTCAATAGCTTCAAAACTAGAACCGAATAACCTTGATGTGAAAAATTCGGCATAAATTTTATCAACATTTTTTAAACATTCCAATCCTTTAAGAGATATGTCTTTTTCATCAAATAATCCTAAACCCACTAAATAAAACATATACATTATATAATAATTTAAACATAATAAATTTTATGAAATGTGTAAAAGTTCCATTAAAACAATTAAATGATACACGTATAAATTTAATGGAAAAAGGATTAATGAGCATGGAATATAGAATAAAAGCATGCGATGATTTTGGATATATTCCCATAACTGAAGATATTGATGATTATACGATTGTAGATATTGAATTGGAACCTATGAAAAAAGTTCCACACAATTTTTCTGAATTGCTTGAAGATGAGTTAACCCATGATGAAATAGAAAACTTAAGAACCTCATTTGACACTATTGGAGATGTCGTAATATTGGAAATTCCTGAAAACTTGGAATCCAAAAAGCAAATCATTGGTGATGCGGCACTTGAATTTACAAAAAGAAAAGCGATTTACATGAAAAAAAGTGCAATAAAAGGCACAACAAGAGTGCGCGATTTGGAATTCCTATCTGGAGTCGATGATTCTATAACCATTCATAAGGAACATGGCGCCCGTTTAAAACTAGATGTTCGTCAAGTTTATTTTTCACCAAGACTTGCAACTGAAAGAAAGCGTGTGATGGAAAGTGTTAATGATGGTGAAAGAATATTGGATATGTTCTGTGGAATAGGCCCTTATCCAATCGTTATTGCTAAAAATAAAAATGTGGACATAACTGCAGTTGACATAAATAAATATGCGATTAAATATTTAGATGAAAATATTAAATTAAATAAGTTAAAAGGCAATATCACAACATACTGCGGAGATGTTCGCGAAGTTAGCGAATCATTTAAAACAAAATTTGATAGAATAATAATGAATCTTCCAGGTCTTGCATATACTTTCCTTGATGTTAGTGTTGATTTAATTGAAGATGGTGGAATAATTAATTATTATGAGTTTTCTGATTCATATGAAACTGGAATAAAACGATTAGAAAATGCATGTTCAAAAGCGGGAAAGCAAGCGGAAATCATTAATTGCAGAAAAGTCAAATCAACTTCCCCTGGCGAATGGCATATGGCGATAGATGGAAAAATTAACAGTTAACTTAATGACACATCACTGTCGTGAATCTCATTGCACAAATCTATAAATTCATACGCCTCCTCCAAATTATCAAAAAAATTCTGAGAGTAAACATGAATATTTTCAGATGCAAATTCCTGATAAATATTTTTTATTCTGGAATTATCAATTTTTTCAGAAATAACCAGTGACAAATCTCCTTCATTATTATCAAGGATTCTGGAAATTTCATTTTCATCATTTATCAAAACAGCATTTTTAAAAATAGGATTTTTAAAACTAATGACAGTATTACCCTCATTATTCAAGTCAGTGTCAAAAATCGCCTTTAAACCATTAACAAAATATTTTTCTCCAAATTCATCTATACAATAATTTTTTAGCTTTGATACCCTATTAGAATACTTATCATCATCCAGATAAGTGTCTAAAATATAATTAACAATATCATCAATATCTTTAAAAATAACCTCTTTTGGATAAACATATTCCACACCAGGCCAGTTTATTAATAGGCTTATGGTTGAATCTGCAAAAGCTTCAGTTGGAGATAAATGAGAGCCTTCAATATCACTTAAGGACAATACATATCCAATATTTTGAAACATCTCTTCACGGTTGACCCATCCATTATCAATAATATGAGTTTCAAGATCATTTTCCTGAATAAACTTATCACATTGATTAAAATAAGCAATTTGGTCATCATTATCCCTCCAATGCATTTCACTATAATCTTTCCCAAAAAGACATAATTTAAAATCGTCATACTCCCTTAATTTTTTCAGAATGTTTAAAGCTTTAAAATATCCTTTATAACTTGGAGCATAACCTACAAGAGCAATGTGCTTAGTATAATCATTATCTTTTAAACCGGAATAAATTGAAGTTTCAACAATGTTATTCAAAACAAACATCTTCTCCCGAGGGATTTTGAATACATTAGAAAAAATTTCAAGTAAAAAATAATTTATAGTTATTATTCCGCAAACATTGTCATAATTTATTAAATGACCATATTCCAACGTAATCTCATACCTATGAGCTCTAATAAATAATTTTTGACCATCAGAGACATTTTGTGAATACCACGGCACATAATATTCCATCCATTCACACAAAATAATGTCTGCCCATTTCAAAAAATCAATTGATTTTTTAGAAGCTTTCTGATTCCTATTCCAACCCCATTCATCAATTTTAATTTCATAATATTTTTCCAGATATTTAATTGCAGGAGTAATGAACTTTAAATCAACACCAACAATCAGCAGATGAGGTTTTTTATTTTTTGAGTTAAATAGATTTTTCAAATTATCTAAAAGCATTGATTACTAATTTATAATTAATCTTAAATAAAAATATGTTTTTAAAAAAATAGAATGAATTAGAACTGGATTCTATTACCAGTCCAATCATCATCAACATTAAACGGATTTAATTTCTTTTCGTCTTCAAGATATTGTTCCATATCCCTATATAATTTAACTCTGAAAATATCCGGATACGGAATGTATAACATATCCCCATTGTCACTAGTTTCTTTAACATATGTTTCTTCAAACTCAATGATAGAGTCATCCTCTTTGTTAAAATGATGAACCTCATTAGCACACAATATCTTAAAATGTACAAAATCATCCTTTAATAATTCTTTAACTAAATCTTTAATTAAAGGAGGATAATTATTAGCTTTATGACTTTTTATCTCCATATTATCTCTTCCTACCATATAATTAATAAAATGTTTGAAGTAATTTCTATTAAAAATTTTTGATTAGACTTCAAATTTTATTAAATGTTAAATATAGTTTATATTTGTTTGTTTAAATAATTTTTGTGAAAAATCATTCAATTTTACTACCTAGTAATTGAATTCACCAAAACTTTAGTTAAATCGGATCAATTATTCCTCTTTCTGTTATGATACCTGTGATTAATTCTTTAGGGGTGATATCGAATGCAGGATTGATTACTTCAGTTCCTTCAGGACAAATTCTTGCACCACCATAATATCTTACTTCATCACCATCCCTTTCTTCAATAATGGTATCATAAATATCAATATCATTATCAAATGTAGAGTATGGTGCTGCCACATAAAATGGAATATTATGATGTTTTGCAGCAAGTGCAACCATAAATGAACCTACCTTATTTACAACGCCCCCTTTTGCAATCCTATCTGCTCCTATGACAACTTTATCAATTTTTCCTTGCGACATCAAATATCCTGATGCAACATCCGGAATTAATTTTACAGGAATATTTTCCTGTTGCATTTCCCAAACACTTAAGCTTGCACCCTGTCCACGGGGACGTGTTTCATCACAAATCACATTAATATTTTTACCTGCATCTCGTGCTGCTCTAAAAACACCAAGGGCAGTACCATAGTCAACACAAGCCAAAGCCCCTGCATTGCAATGAGTTAAAACAGTGTCACCATCATTTATTACTTCAGCACCATATTTTCCGATAGCCCGGTTTGTTGCCATGTCTTCTTCATACATTTTTAGCGCTTCAGATAAAGCATCTTCGCTGTTGAGTACCCTATCAACTGCCCAAAATAAATTAACGGCAGTTGGTCTTGCAGCTTTAATTTCTTTTGCAGCTTTATTCAGGTCAATACCACCAATATCTGCCAATGCCATTCCAAATGCTGCTGATACCCCAATAGCAGGAGCGCCACGTACAGTCATATTTTTAATTGCTTCAATAACATCCTGATAATCCTCACAGTAAACATAAGTTAACTCATCAGGAAGTTTTCTTTGATCAATAAGTTTTAATTTATTATCTTCCCATTCCAGTGTTTTCATTTTAACACCTAATATTTCAAAAAAAGTATAAAAAATTGAAAGCATAATTAAGTGTTAGTTTCTAATTTTTGTTATGCAAAAATGCATAGAGTATTTATAATTATGCTTCCCGTCTAATTTAATATCCAAAAATGGATTGATTAGAGATGTATTTTAAATACATCTAATTAATACTTTTTCAATTATCATTTATAAACATTTATGAAAAACCATGAAAAAGAACCTTTTTTAGTTAAACCTAAAAATATATTTATGCGTTTTCAGTCATTATTGGCACTACTTGTTTTTTACGTGAAACAACACCCTCCAATAAAACAGTGTTATCTTCTAATGTAATTCCATAAGCCTTTTCAACTAAACTAGCATCCTTACCTAAAGCAATTACCTGAGAATTACTATTGACTATATCAGTAATTAAAAGCATGAATAAATCCAAATTTTCATCCTCAATTATTTTATTGATTCCTTCTTCAAGTTCATCCTTCATGGACATTACATCTGAAATATCTGCAGTATTTACTTGATTAACAATGGATTTCACATCTTTAAAATCAATCTGCTTAGCATCTAAAGCTAGGATTTCTTCAATTGAAAAACTACTTAAATCAGTACCTGCCTTAAGCATTTCCAAACCATATTCTTCTGCGTCAACTTCAGCAATTTTTGCAAGTTTTTCAACAGCAAACTTATCATCTTCAGTTGTTGTAGGAGATTTTAAAAGTAAAGTGTCTGAGATAATTGCAGACAACATCAATGTAGCAATCTCTTTAGAAATTTCAACATTATTTTCTTCATATAACTTGCATAAAATGGTTTCAGTACATCCTACCGGTTCAAATCTTAAAAACAAAGGATAAGATGTTTCCAGTGCTAACTTATGATGGTCAACAACTTTTAAGATATTCGCATTTTCAATATTGTCAACTGATTCTGAAGGGGAATTGTGATCCACCAAAATTACATTTGCCCCATCATCAACTGATTCTAAAAGTTCAGGAGCTTCAATTCCCAAATAATTTAAAATAAATTCAGTTTCCTTGTTAATATTACCTAATCTATAAGCTTTAGCATCAGTATTGCCCAATTCATTTTCTAAATTAGCCATAACAATACTTGATGTTATTGTATCACTATCAGGACTTTTATGTCCAAAAACATAAGTTTCTACCATAATATCATTTCCTCACATAATTATAAAAATTAAATCCAATTAATACTATCTTTTTCATCAATATTAAGGTTACTATATTCAAAAGTAATCTAAGTTGGTACATTTAAAAAATGTTAAAAAGGAACATAAATAATTTACATTTAATACAAAAATTTTTATAATATCTTGTTTAAAATAACAAAATAGAGGTTATTTTAATGCATACAAAAGATGTAACTATAATGATTAATAGTACTTTTTATGATATGATTGGTGAATATTACTATTTCATTAAAGAAATTTATCCGGAATTAGTAAAAATTTGCCAAAAACATAACATTAACATCAAATATCAGGACGTTGCCTATTCTGTGAAAAAAAAATCCAGAAATAATGAAATTATTCTTGAAGATTTAAGACATATTGATGCAGACAGAACTTTTTTTATTTGTTTTAGGGGTCAACAATTAGGTTGGAAACCAAATCCTGACGACATCAATAGATTAACATTAGGTGAATACCCTGAACTTGTAGATTACATTGGACGCGTTTCAATAACAGAATTAGTGATAATGCATGCATTAAAACCATTCGATAAAAGAATTAATGATGAAATTAAATCTCTCCCACCAGTCAAACATTCATTATTTTATTTAAGAAATGGAGGTTATGGTAAATATCTTAGCGATGCTCAAAAATTATATTATGGCAACGACTCAATAAATAATGACAAAGAAGTTAAAGATATGGAAATCGCTAAAGCCAAAGATTTAATTTATGAAATTAAAAATGAATTTGACGAAAATGATGATAAATCACGCATCAACATTAGACGCTATGATGGAATTTGGGATGACAATTTGAATTTAGAAGAACTATTCATCAAATATACTCAGGAATATTCCAAATTAATTGACACACCTCTTGATGACTATATAAAAGTACACAAAAATTATTTATGTGAAGATACACAGGGATGCTTTGGTAACTTTGAGTGTGAAAATAAAAGCCTAAAAGAAATCCTTATTGAAGACATCATCAATGAATTAAAATTAGAATTTCCGGAAAACTTTGGGAACATATAATAAATAAAACCAAAATATCTCCAATATATTATAGTACTTCTCTAAAAGTTTTTACCATTTAATTTTTGTATTTTGAGATTACTTTTCAGATGCTCTCTTTGGTTTTGTTTATATAGGTTATTTTAATTAAATAATATACATGTATTTTTTTTTTAGTGAAAAATATTAGTTTCTAAAAAAAAAGAAATTCTAGTTTAAAAAAAATAATGAAGGAGTTATTTTTTTTATGGTTAATGCTGTTAATAAAGGTTTAAAAGTGGAGATTCTTCCAGATAAAAACATGACACAGGTATTGAATCAAAATATTGGAAATGCTCGTTTTATTTGGAACAATATGCTTTCCAGATACAATTACTTATATAATTTGTTTTCATTTCATGGCTGTCCTTTAAATCCTAACATTAAAAATTTAAATGCTATTTTAAAGATGTTAAAACAGGAAAATAGTTTTTTACGTGAAGGAGAGTCCACCAGTCAGCAACAGGTA
>NZ_JAFUHT010000024.1 GCF_017468685.1 Methanobrevibacter sp. | reverse complement strand
CCTATGGTAAGCCACATAATTGCTGATTTCCTCATCCAAAGCAGTTTTTGTCATTTTGTTAAAAACATTGATTTTAGATTTTCCAGACATATTTTATAATTTGTCAGTCATCTATAATAAAAGTTTGGTTAGTAACTATAAACACTTATTGTTTTACTCTAGAGAAATTAAGAATAAGATTATATACTTTTATATTAAATTATAATTTAATGAGGTATATTTCAAGAACAGATTTAAAGATTGTTGCAAGAAACTCCGGAATACTAATGGTCGGAATAGGAGTAATGTGTTTAATTCCATTAATAGTTGATTTGATATATCTTGAATTTGATTTGTTGAGTTTCATTGTTCCTGGAGCAGTTTCAATAGGATTAGGTTATCTGTTTATGAAATACTTCAAATCATACACCTCCAAAAAGATAAGGTTAAAGCATGGGATGATGATTTCATCTTTTGCATGGTTCTGGGCAGGTCTTATTGGAGGCATTGTAATTACACTCTCAACAAATATTCCCATTATTGACGGTGTTTTTGAAAGTGTTTCAGCATTAACAGGAACCGGAATAACAATATTTGAAAATGTGGAAACATTACCTTACAGCATACTGTTTTTTAGAGCTTTGGAACAATGGATTGGAGGACTGGGTGTGATTGTTGTTATGCTCAGGTTCATTACACCAGGTTCCATATCCTCAAGACTTTACCAATCCGAAGCTCGTGATGAGAGATTAAAGCCAAGTATTAAAGCTACAATAAAGGAAACTCTGAAAATCTATGGGATATATACTCTTTTGGGCATAATATTATATGTTCTTGCAGGAATGCCTATTTTTGATGCCGTCTGCAATACCTTCTGCATAATTTCAACAGGAGGTATGGCAGTTAAGAATGCCAATATCGGATACTATCAGAATGATTTGATATACCTGATTTCAATAATCATAATGATATTGGGTGCAACAAGCTTTTTAGTGCACTATAGAATAATTAAAACAAAAGGAAAATCATTAATAGAGGACTTGCAATTTAAAGTGCTCATTTTCATAATTGCATTTGTCAGTTTGATGCTTTATTTTGTCTCAGACATCATTCCAATGGAATTGGTATTTACCGTAACCTCCGTCATTACAACAACTGGAGCCAGCGTGGCTTCAGCCAACGTGATGGCATCTTGGCCGTCATTTGTAATACTCTGTTTAATGGCAATGATGTTAATAGGAGGTTCAAACGGTTCCACAGTAGGTGCAATCAAACTTGTACGTACAATTACATTCTGTAAAGGAATATATGCAAGTATTAAAGAAATCTTATCTCCTGAAGGCAGAATCGTACCTGTAAAGCTAAATGGACAATTAGTATCTGAAAAAGCAATTGGAGAAGCCGGAAAATTCATTGTACTTTACATGATATTCATATTTCTAACTTGGACATTATTCTGCTTATTCGGATATGATCCGTTTAAAAGCCTATTTGCGGCAATGTCACTTCAGGGAAACAATGGTTTGGAACTGGGAATTGTTAACCATGCCCTAAACCCTATATTGAAGGTAGTCAGCATGATAGACATGTGGACCGGAAGACTGGAGATATATCCGGTATTGGTACTGTTTAGAGCAGGATTTGAAATATTCAAACGATAATGTTTCAAAGATTATGATTTGGAAATATCAGTCAATAGCTAATTTTCTACCATTTTTATTGATAAAAATGTTTAACTTGTAAATTGGTTTTCTTAATTGCAGAAAATATATAAATAATTATTAAAAAACTATTGGTTAAATTAATTCAAACAATTTCACTAAAAAAAAGAAATATATAACTGAATTTAAGCAGTTGCAAATTCAGTTTCCATAGAAGGTATATTTGAATAGTTGCTGGTAAATGATTCTAAAATAGGGGTCTGTTCGCTATTGTGTAACATGACCTTAAAGTTAGCATGTACACATATGGATTTATCATCCACAGAAACACTCATTTTAAAATCAATTAAATTTTTTAAACTATATTTTGGAACATTTAGTCTTTTTGAAGCATCAAGAATCTCTAAAGACACAGGAACATTATCTTCATCAAAATCCAACAAAACCCCTTCATCCATTTCAACAGTTTTATCATATTTAAATGGTCTGGTAACTTTAATTGCCAAAACATCATATGTATAATCGTATCTGTAATCCACTTCAAAAGAATTATCTGCGTTTCCTTTCATGTTCTCTCCTCTTCTTTTCTTCTGGATAAACAGTGATGACACTAATATTTTCATCATCACTAATTTCAATAATCACATACAAATCCATTGTAGGCTTTGTTTCATGGGGATATATTAGCTTAAAACGATTATAATAGGTTTTAGAAATTGATAATGGGATTTTATTAATTAGACAATCAACAGTATAATTAATTTTAAAATCTCTTTCTAACCATCGTTCTTCCACATGAGGAATGATTTTTAAATTATTGGGGTCTTGTGATTTTAAAATTTCTCGAGCTTCATCGATATTATAATCTCGCACGAAAATCACATACCATAAAATCTAATTAATAATTATAATTTAATTCTTATTTAATACTTTCCAATAACTTAATTAAATATTGATTTCGTCTTGTTAAATTTTTTTTCAATGTTTGTGATGAATTGGATAGACTAAAAAAAGAACAGTATTTTTCTCACTGAAATATAATAGAGAGTCATTGGAGGATTGATACTGGGAGTTATGTTAATGTTAGTGTAAATGAAATCAAGACATGATATTTAGTTTATTAATATCAATATGATTTGCATTTCTCATGGAGACAGGAGCTTGGCGCTATTTTCACATAATTTTTTATTTTAACCCATCAAAGAGAAGTAATTATAATAATCAGTTTTTTGATAGAATTTTAGACTAGTTTTGTCTTATTTAACGTTTTTTCAACATTATTTAAATAGAATATTTTTACAAAAAACCGAACAATTGTTCTTTTTTAATATAGGCAAACCATAATTTTTTAATAATAAAAAAATCCATAAATATATATTGAAATTCATATTATATGCAATATTGAATTTTAATTTCAAAAAATAAAAATTAAAAGTGAAAAAATGAACAACAATCAAATTATGGGTATCCTGTCAATAATATTGGGATTAATATTTATTGCATGTCCTGTTTTCAGTACTGCCCTTGCTTCAACCTTAATAGGAATAAGTTTCCTGTTATTAGGTATTTTTTCAATAATTGCAGGAATTTTCGGCGGAACTGGAATGGGTGCTCTTCTTATTATATCAGGAATATTGGCCGTAATATTCGGATTCATATTCACAACCAATATCTTTGCAATACCAATAATCATGTCCTTACAATTCTATATTATCGGAATTATAATGATTTTAATGGGTATAGCAGGTTTAATTTCAGGAGACCAAGTTTCAAAAGTCCTTTCAATTTTAATGATAATCCTTGCAATTGTCATGATTGCTATTGGTGCTTTAACAATCGACAACCCGATTATTGCCCCAATATTACTTGGAATATCCTTAATCGTTGAAGGTGCTAATTTATTTATATCAAAAGCTTAAATTCATTGACACAAGTTGATGAAA
Organism: Methanobrevibacter sp.; assembly: GCF_017468685.1. Taxonomy (NCBI): domain Archaea; kingdom Methanobacteriati; phylum Methanobacteriota; class Methanobacteria; order Methanobacteriales; family Methanobacteriaceae; genus Methanobrevibacter; species Methanobrevibacter sp. The sequence goes on along the minus strand of NZ_JAFUHT010000024.1, from coordinate 27,864 downwards.
AGACAGCTAAAAAACTAAAAATAATTTAAAATAAGGATTTGATTCCTTATTTACTTTTTTTCTTTTTAAAATAATATTTCATAACTCAAAACTAAATTTATAGTTCAAAGTTAAAGCTTACGGTAGTGAATTTCATGCCGCTGTCCCGGATTTTTTTGGATTTGATATCAACATCACCATATTGCTTTAGGAAAGTGTTAATCTCTTTTGATACAGAATGGTAATTTTTCCTGTCGTAAACCCTGTAATTTCCCATGAACTTAATAGTTTCATTTTTATTTAGGACATTTACTTGATCCATTCTGAATGATTCATTGTTTTTTTCTAAAACGGAGTTTACTTTTTCCACTATCTCCTTTTTGATTTTAGCTTTTTCTTCATCACTAATCATGTTATATTCCTCCTTAAATTTGTATCAATTCAGCAATCATTTAATCCTGCTTTAATATGATATATGAACTAAAATGTAATTAAGTTTATGCAAATTTTGTAAATAGAATTGTAATCTTATTAACTTTATCATTTTCATAACAAAAAGAGTATGATTTCGTAAAATCCCCATACTCAATATGGAACAGTTTTGGATAATTTTTGGGATAGGAATGGGACAGGTTTGGAAAAAAATTATATATACTACTCAAACTAAAGATAACAATCATCAGACGTCTGTTAAATTTTTAAAGTGAGATTATGAAAAAGAGAAAATTTAACGGTTTTAATGATGAGGGATGTTTGCCCTTTGGAATCTATGAAATGAGTCTTGAAGAATTTGAAGATCTTTTTTCAAAAAATTAATCCATTAGACGAGAAGAAATTATGAAACACTACAAAGAACATGTAAATCAAATAAGAAGCCCACCATTATTTAAATCATTGGATTGATGACAGTTATGTTACATCCAAAGAGAATCCAAATGATATTGATACATTTACAGAATTTGATAGTGTAAAAGTTGATCAAAATAATGATAAATCTAAAGTCAAAGATTTAATTTACAATGCTCCACTAAGGACATATAATACATGTCATTCATTTATGGTCTTTAAATATCCCAAATCAAATACAAAAGAATACGAGAAATATCTGGAAACAAAATCAAAAACATTAATTATGTTATTTGGAAAAAACAAACAAACTAAAAATCCTAAGGGAATTGTAAAACTAAAAAATTAGGTGATAAAATGGAACTTGAACCAATAAAACTTGAAACACTAGAAGATTACGATAGAGAATTAACTTCAATGGAAAAGACATTAACTGAAATGGAATAATTTATAAAAGAACACCCAGAAAGATTAGGGTACGCTGGAAATTATGAAACACTAAAATATGTCTACGGTATAATTGTTCAAGAAAGAGCAGACTATGTCAATGAATTAAGTGACATTTATATGCATTTAAAAGGAAAATCAATTGAAAATGGATTGGCAATATACAATTTAAACGATTTAAACAAAAAATTAAATGAAACAGAAAACCTATTAACAAAAAATAATTCCGACAACCTAATGATTAAAAGCATTTCAGAGGGATCATACAAAATCCAGTTTGCATTTAAAAATCCCTCCGACGAGGATGTTAAACGAATATCTCCACGAAAAAAAGGATTATTGAAACTGTTCAGATTCATTGAATGTGGAGACGATGTTGAAAAACTCAAAAATGAGGCAGGCTGTGAAAATATTGAAGCACTTAAAAAATATAAGGAGTTCATTGGAGAAATTGTAAAAAATGAAGTTGACTTCATGTTAGATACTGAAAAAGGCAATCTTAAAGCGGGCCTGAATCTTCAACAGTGCAAAAATATTTGCAAAAATTTAAACATATAATAACTTTGAAATACAAAAATTAACCTAGTTATTTTAAAGAGGCCAATACATGTCAAATTCAATTGGAGAAAAATTTCAAGTAACAAGTTTTGGGGCAAGTCATGGAGTGGCTGTTGGAGCTATAGTTGACGGATGCCCTGCAAACTTAGAATTAACCGCAGAAGACATTCAAAAAGAATTAGATAAAAGAAAACCAGGAACCAGCAGTGTTACCACCCCAAGAAAAGAAGGAGATGAAGTTCAGATTCTTTCAGGCATTTTTGAGGGCAAAACTGATGGAACACCCATTACAGGAGTAGTTTTCAATAAAAATCAGCACTCAAAGGATTATTCAATGTTTAAAAATACTCCCCGCCCATCCCATGGGGATTTTGGATGGATGATGAAGTATGGAAACTACGATTACAACGGCGGTGGCCGTGGAAGTGGCAGAGTCACTATCGGACATGTTATTGGTGGCGCAATAGCTAAGAAATTATTAAAAACACATAATATTGAAATAATTTCCCATGTTACTCAAATCGGAGATGTTAAAGCAGAAACTTATGACATCAACACCATTAAAGAAAACATCGAGAAAAATCCTGTTCGTTGCGGTGATTTGAAAGCTGCAAAAGAAATGGAAGAGTTAATCATTTCAAAAAAACAAGAAGGAGATTCTGTTGGAGGAATTGTTGAAACCATAGCTGTTGGAGTTCCGGCAGGTCTTGGTGAGCCTGTCTTCGGCAGACTTGACGGAGATCTTGCAAGAATACTTATGAACATCGGTGCAGTCAAAGGTGTTGAAATAGGTCTTGGATTTGATGTTGCAAGCCACACCGGATCTGAGATAAATGATGCATACCAGATTGAAGATGACAAAATCACCACAAAAACAAACAACTCCGGAGGAATTGTCGGAGGCATGAGCAACGGCATGCCAATTGTTTCAAGAATTGCAATAAAACCTACTCCATCAATTTCCAAATGTCAGGACAGTATTGATTTGGAAAAAATGGAAAATAAAAAAATAGAAATTAAAGGGCGCCATGACCCTTGTATCTGTCCACGTGTAACTGTTGTGGCCGAATCCAGTACTGCAATAGTCCTTGCAGACCATATGATTCGCTCAGGAGTTATCCATCCAAGCAATCTGGATTACTGATTCTTATTTTTTCTCACCATTGCCATTTCATCAAATTCCTTATGCTGAAATGCCATCTGATAAGAATTTTTTCTCTCGCTTTGATATAAAGCATGATTTGTACTATGAATTGATGATTGAACATCTTTTAGTGAAATCAATCTGAATCTTTTCGGATTATTATAATTTACATTGAATGACAATCCATCATAAGCAGCAATTGTTTTGACACCAGTCTTTTTTGAAATCTTTTTAGCTTCAGTTACTGGATTGCTTGAAATCATTTTAAGACCCAAATGAGTCATAACCGCAACTTGAGGTTTTACTTCATTAATCAAATCAATGAAATTCTTTGAACACATATGCCCATTAATTGATCTGTTTCCTGGCCTTAAAACGCTTGCTATCAAAATATCCGCACCTTTATGATAATCTGCCAATCCATCAAAGTAAGCAGTATCTGCAGTATAGGATAGTTTAAAACCTCTGTAATCTATCTGAAATCCGACACCTGTGGGATCTCCGTGTGAAGTGGCAGTTCCTTTAATTTTTGTATTATTCAACTGTTGAACTTCACCAGGTTTTAAAATAATCTTATCAGGCTTTGATTGATGATATTTTGAAATTGCAGGCCCCCACTTATCATAACCATCCAAAACACTTTCACTACCGACTATAGTTCCTAAACTTTTTGTCATTCCTCTAGTCATAGCTTCAATGAGTATTTCAGCATCATTGTAATGGTCTGTATGTGCATGGGAAACAAACACTCCGCTTAAATTACGGGGATCAAAACCAAATTGATAAGTTCTGATTAAAGCACCTGGACCAGGGTCAATATGATAATTTTTACCGCCCAAATTATCAATTCTAAACCCTCCAGTCATCCTTCTTTGGCTAATAGCGGAAAATCTTCCTCCACCACTGCCTAAAAATGTTATTTTCATTTCCCAACCTCATAATGAACATAAAATAATATCACATTTCAGGGAAGACTTATCTTTTTTAAGGCACAAATCCTCATTTTCAATAATAACCTTATCCCCTATTTTTACATTATCGCTTTCTGTAAACATCAATACGTTTTGGCCGGGAGCGGCAAGCTGTTTCCAATTTCCATCGACAGCCTGTGTTTTATCGTTTAACTGAACATATAACATGTTTCCATCAACATTGACAACTTTACCAACTTCACCTTTATCAATTATTTTATTGGCCATTTCAATGTCCAAGTTCTGCTGCACTAATTTTTCTGTTAAGTCCTGTCTGAACTTGATTAGAACTTTAATATCGTGATCTATTGTCATGTTCAAATGCTTTTGAGCATCGGATTCACTGAATTTAGGTTGTTGCATCAATACATCAACTTTATTTCCTACTGTAGGGGTTTTTGAAGCCACTTCCAAGATGATGCTTTCAAAAATATCTCCCATATATCTTAAACTTTGAGAGGCTTTCCATTTTCTTTGAATTAATGTTTCAGCCATGCGCTTTGCATATTCATTACCGAAGATAATGACTCCACTTTTACCGGCTTTACGGGATTCAGTTTCTGAACCTAAAAGTTCAACTATCTGATATCCGTTTGTGGTTCCATAAATACGTCTTCTTCTTGTTTCAAATGTACCTTTTGTACTTACTTCCCCACGAATGGTATTAGCAATTACTTTAATTTTGTTTGCATCATCAGTTATCTTAATTGAAATACCCAATTCATTAGCCTTAGATAAAAAATCTTCATCATTATCGATTTTTCCATTATACAAATCCTTTTCCAATTCCGCTAATTTTTCTTTATCACCAAAATATCCTATCTTTCTTTTATCACTCGCCATTACACATCCTTTTTTTCCAACATAAGCAATAATTAAGCTCATAATATCTCCTAATTTGATATTTTTTTAAATTATTAAAATATCAATAATTTATTATTTATATATAATTATAATTATCCTACATTATAAAGTTTAACAAAATAAGTAATTTAGAATTATAAAAAATATTAAAAACTATTAAAACTTGCTTAAACTAATTAAAAACAATTTATTGAATTTTTAAACAATATATTTAAATAACAATATAACAATAAATATAATTATATTAAATGTTAATTATTTATCATTATAAATTAACATGAATAATATAAAAACAACAGGAGAAAAACTTATGAAAGATCTCACTAAGATGTTTAAACCTGAATCTGTAGCGGTTATTGGAGCATCCAATACCCCTGGAAAAGTAGGATACATCATCGTTGATAATCTCATCAATGATGGATTTGAAGGCGAAATTTATCCTGTAAACCCAAAAGGTGGAGAAATTCTCGGAAAACAAGCTTATGCAAATATAAAAGATGTGCCTGGAAAAGTAGATTTAGTAATCATTACTATTCCATCCCCATTCGTAAATACTGCAGTTAAAGAATGTGGAGAAGTGGGTATTGAAAACATGGTAGTTATTACTGCTGGATTTAAGGAAGTTGGCGAAGAAGGAGCTAAACTTGAAGCGGAATTAACTGCACTTGGTGAAGAATTCGGTATTAACATTATTGGACCAAACAGTTTAGGAATAACCGATTCACACACTCCATTAAACGGATCATTTTCACAAATGATGCCACCTACCGGAAATATGGCATTCATCTCCCAAAGTGGAGCTATGATGGTAGCTATCATCGATTGGAGCGTAACTTCAGGAATCGGATTCAGTAAAGTTATCAGTTTAGGTAACAAAGCTGGAGTAACTGAAATTGAATTACTGCAATACTTAGCTGAAGATGATGAAACCAATGTAATTATATGTTATCTTGAATCCATTTCTGACGATGATGACTTTGTAAGAACCATGAGAGAAACAGCTCATAAAAAACCGATAATTGTGCTCAAATCAGGTTCCAGTTCTGCAGGAGCAGCTGCAGCATCCTCACATACAGGAGCATTGGCAGGAAGTGACCTTGCATTCGATACAGCATTCCGTCAATCAGGAATCATGCGTGTAGAAACCATGGCAGAATTATTCGACTTAGGTTTAGCATTCTCAAAAGCACCTCTTCCAAAAGGAGACAGAGTGGCCATCATCACAAACGCAGGTGGTGGAGGAGTACTTACTGTTGACGCAATGGAAAAAGCCGGATTGGAACTCGTTCAGTTTGATGAGGAAACAACCGCCAAATTACAGGAATGCGTTACTGATGAAGGAAGTGCAAAAAATCCTATTGACGTATTAGGAGATGCACCGGTAAGCAGATACAAAGAATCCCTAGAACTTGTTTTAGGTTATGAAGATGTTGACAGTTTAATCGTAATGGTTTGTCCAACCGCATCAGCAGACCCTGACGGAATTGCTAATGCAATCTTAGAAGAGAAAAAGAAATTCGACAAACCAGTGATTGTTGTTAACATGGGAGGACCATCATTTGAAGCTGCAAACGATGCTTTAAGAGAAAATGGTGTGCCAACTTATGTATTCCCTGAAACTGCTGTAACTGCACTTGAAGCAATGGTTAAATTTGCAGGCCTTAAAGATAAAAATTACGATGACGTTATTGAAAAAATTGATAATGTCGATAAGGACGCAGTTAAAGCAATATTCGATAAAGTTAAAGCAGACGGCAGAGACACCTTGCTTGGTAGTGAGGCATATGCAGTAGCAGAAGCTTATGGGATTTCTGCAGCACCAATCAAATTGTCAACCAGTGCTGATGAAGCGGCTGAGCTTGCTGAGGAAATGGAATTCCCTGTTGTGCTTAAAATCGCATCCGACAAAATTTTACACAAATCCGATATCGGAGGTGTAAAAGTTGGAATCAGCAGTGCTGAAGAAGCAAAAGCAACCTATGATGAAATCATTGCTAATGCTAAAGCGGCTCATCCTGACATTGTCCCTGACGGTGTGGAAGTTCAAAAAATGATGGATTCCGGTGAAGAAGTAATTGTAGGTATGATTCGTGACAAACAATTCGGTCCTATGATTGCATTCGGTATGGGAGGAATCTACGTTAACCTTATTGAAGATGTATCATTCAACCTCGCTAAAGGTATGAGTTCCGAAGAAATTGAAGAACAAATCGAATCCACTAAAGTATCCAAATTGCTTGAAGGATACCGTGGAGAAGCACCTTGTGATGTTGAAGAGGTTAAAGAAGCTATTAAAAGAGTAGCTAGATTAACCTTAGACTTCCCAGAAATCTCTGAGCTAGACATTAACCCAATCTTTGTTTACGAAGAAGGTTCATCTGCTCTTGATATTAAAATCAAATTATAATTTCTCATTTGAGAAATTAACTCTTTTTTTTATTTTTATTTACCATAAAAGGTGATTTTATGGATGGCGAAATTGATTTAGAATTGTATACCCTATCAATCATTAGATTAAATTCTGCTTTTGAAAAATTGGAAAACAATGAATCAATTGAAGATGTTGAAGTCATGCTTAAGGAAAGTCATAAAGATTTGAATAATTTATATCATGACATCGTTGATGATTTGAATCAGGACGAAATTAATATTAACGAATACTATCTGTTTTTTGCAAATGGGATGCAGATTTTTCCACAATACATTGAAGTTTTAAAAGGAATTGAAAAAATTGAGCTTAGCGATACTGTTGACTCATTGATTAATGTATTTACCAATCTCAACAAAATTGCTGAGGCATTTCCTAAAAATGAGATGATAAAATGAATTATGATTTAAGTAAAGTTGGAATCGAAAAGGACATTCAATATGAATGTATCACAACAACCATTAATGAAAATGGGCAGAAAAATGCAGGTGCTTTCGCATTTAAGTATCTTGGCGAAGATAAAGTGTTCTGCAGAATATTTGAAGGATCAAAAACATTGAAAAATATACAAAATACTAATGAATATGTAGTTAACATTACACAAGATCCATTAGTTTTTACTTATGCTACATTAGATTGCTTAGACGATGAATATTATACCGATGATAAAGACATTGCTATCATTAAAAATACCCCAGCTTTCATTATAGTGGATGTTGAAAATATCGAAAAAAAGACTCCTGATGACTTTCCAATCAAGGGCGACAAAAACATATTTTTCATAACCGGAAAAATAAGAGACTTTGTCATTAATGATGAAAATGCACAAGCATTTAACAGAGGATTATCCAGTTTAATTGAAGGTCTCGTTAACTTTTCAAGGTATAAACTCGTTGATGATGCTAAAAGAAAAGAATTTATGGACAGATTAATTGAAAATCAGCGTGTTATCAATAAGGTATCTGATGAGAAAACAAAAAAAGCCATGGCTGATTTAAAAGCCGAATATGAAAAAAATTAATTTAATAAAACCATCACTATTAAAAAAAAAAGAAAATATAAGCATAGTTAATCTAACTATGCTTCATAGTATAAGTCATCTTGTGAAATTGTTTCGTTTAAGATTCCGAGATCTACTTCTAAACCTTGGAAAGTGTCCACATTAGCTTTGTAATCATTATCTAAACCAGAAATGAATGGGAAACTTTCTAATGATTTAGCTTCAGCATCAGCATCACTAACAATATCTTCAGGTAATAATTTAACTACTTCATCAGTAGTTCCTGCTGCAATATTATCGTTAATGAAAGTAGTTGCATTTTCGTGGATTGCAACAATATCTTTAACAGTGCCAGCATGTTTGTCAATGAAGTCTTGTGATGCTACAACAACACAGCATGGGTGACCAGGTAAGATTTCAGCAGAGTCGATGAATTCTTCAATATTATCATCGGTTACACCAAGACTTACATAAGGTTGGAAAGTAATTGCACCTGGAATGTTATTGGTTTTTAATGCATCATTAATAGATGGTACTTTCATTGCAGATTCATTAATGTCATCTATTGATAATCCATTTTGTTGTAAGTAGTATGAAAGTAATACATGTTGAATAGATGCTTCACCAGGAGTTGCAATAGTTTTACCTGAGAAATCTTTAGCATCAGATATTCCTGAATCAGAAGTTACTAAAATTCCACTACCTTCATTTTGTGCAGCAGAAATAACTTTTACAGGAACACCAGCAGCAACAGAGGACAATACAGGAGAAATTCCTACATAACCTACATCCACATCACCACTAGCCATAGCAGTCATTAAGTCTCCACCGTTGTTAAATTGAACAAGTTCGGTGTTGATTCCTTTTTCTTTATATAAACCTTGAGCATCTGCAACAAAGAGTGCAGAATCGTGATCGGAAGGTAAATAACCTATTTTTACAGTGTCACCGGAGTCTCCGCCTAAAAAGTCGAAGAGTCCTGCACTAGCTGATCCCATTACAAGGAATGCTGCAAGTGCTAACACTAAAACAAATGTAATCTTCTTATTCATTTTTTCACCGTAATTAATTTAAATTAATTTACAATTATTAATCTTGCTTATATATTATAAATAAATTGCTCCTTAACAATTGTTATATTTTGAATCCCTAATTATAAAATTATTTAAAATAATATATAAAAGTTTTGTAAAAAGAGTATCAAATCTAAAAATGAAATATATTCGCAAAACAAATCCAATAATTATCAATTAATTTTAACATCAAAAATAAAAAAAAATATTAAAAATAAAAAAAAAGAGTTTAAGATTATTTGCCCACCAATGCAATATTGACATAATCCTGAACTTCTTTGCGACTGATGAAACTTGAGTTATTCAAATTATTAATACTTGTCTTTTTATTGTTTTTAGACAATTTAACATGAGTATTAATGTAACCTTCATTTTTAATTAATTCCAATAACCTTTTTCCATAAGTTAAATCAGGATTTGCAACACGGTTAAGCATTAAATTCAATGTATGATTCTCCTCAATGCCCAATACCTCACACATTCCAAACATTTCATTAATAATTTCTGAAGCCCATGACTTAAGGGTGACCTCTTCGCCGTCTTTAAGCAATCTCATTGAATCAACATAAGCTCTCTCGGCGACATTCTCCTCATTAATCTTCGCTTCTTTTTGCCATGCATTATAGTCTGACTCATCCTTAATCAGCATGTAAATTAAAAACAGATGAAGGAATTTCATGTCATGTTTAACAAGACCACACTTATAAAACGGATTGATATCCAATGTACGAATTTCAATGTATTCAATACCGTCATCAGTTAGGGAATTCAACAGGTCTTTAGGATTTTTTGGCTTTAATCTGATTTGAGTATACAGTTCCTTTGCCTCAGATAAATCCCCATTACCAATAAACTCATTAATGTCACGAGCAAATTCATCAATGGAATCATATGAAGGATACAATTCAATTAAATTTTTATATCCACAGGAAGCGTTTCTAAATGAAGGTCCTTTGGTTGAATAAAAGCTTCCATAATCATCCTTGGCATCCATTAAATAAATACAATCATTTGAAAATGTTTTATGAGATCCTATTGAACATCCAGTCAGATAAATAATCAGCCAGCAATATCTAAGGTAATTTCTGGCAATCTTTAGATAGACCTCGTTTTTAAACTCCTTAAATGTGATTTGCGAATCCTCAAATGAGTAAAGTTTTTCTAAAAAATCATCAGAAAATGAGAAGTTGAAATGAACCCCTGAAATCATCTGTTTTTTAACACCGTATTTTTTTGCCAAATCCTCACGGTATTTCTGTGAATCCTCACCTGCCTCAGTGTATTGAGCTATTGGGATTTCATCCACATATGGCAAAATACATGGAATTGACTGAAACCACAGATATTCATCACTCGGAAGTGAAGCATTAACCAAATCAGACAGTAGGGAAAATGTGTCAAATGCCTCATCAATAGTTTTGAATGCTGGAGTGATAATTTCAATTTGGCTTTCTGAAAAATCAGTTGTAACTAGCGGATTGGTAAGTTTATCACCAAAAATTGCAGGATGGGGTGTTAAAGATAGCTCACCATCACCTTTTGCACGTAAACTCTCCCATTCTATCCCGAATGAACCAGCCAAAATTTCATCTGAAGAAAATTTAGATAAATTTTTAAAATTCATTTAATTCCCCCATTATTACTATAACTATGTTATACGATATTATATAATATTATCTAATCTTCCGTAATCATCTATTATTTTTTCAATCTTAATTCCTTTTTTAATTGATCTGAGCAGCTCCTTACCTGGATTGGTATGATTCTTTATGCGTTTGTACAATGGATTTAAGAATATTTCCTCACCAAGGCCCCTATTTTCAAGACCCTTTGATGCCAAATCAACAATGTCTGTGGACAATCTGCAGATATCCTTTTTGTTGAAAGCATGAGGAATGTCCTTTTGAATTAAAAGCTTTCTAAGTTCACTTGTAGTGTAACCTTTGTGATATATCACATCATCGTTTTCAATTAGCTGTTCCAGCTCATCCAGATTATCCTTAAGACCCAAATGAAAAGCAGCCACACACATGGAATCCCTAATAGGTTGAGTGCATATACTTCTAAACTCAACAGTACCTCTAAATGTTAAATTAATAAATTTAAATGGCCTTAAATATTTAATATCACTTATACAGGGCCTTATATCAATTTCACGATATTCACCATTGCAGTAAATTTCACCTCGGACATAATCCTGAGCGAAATAGTCAAGCAAGTTCATTGAAGGGAAATTGATGTATGCCCCATCACGCATTACACAATAAATATTCAAGGATTCAAGATAAGCCTGCAAGTCGTTAATGTCCTTAAAATCGACATCATATCCTCCAATATTGTGAGGATTTACACCATGAGTTGAATATTCCCACAATGCATCCCTGAAACAGGTGATGTTATCGTTTTCACCAAATAATACGGAGTTGGAAAACAATAATGCCTTAATAGGTTCTATTTTGGAAAAAACATTGATTGTTTTAACCAGATTATTTTTATTTACATCCAATTGAACCTGGGATGCTGAGGAAAACATCCCATATTCCGGATATCTATGAAAATGCATCGGAACATTTTTGTAATTTTTATATGATTTCAAATGATGATAAAGCATCAGATACCTTTCAGATGGGATAGGCTTGTTAATATTATATTTACGATATGGATTAATTCCCATTCCAGTTAATGTATGATTGTAGTCCTCAAACAATTCCTTAACATAAATATAATAATCTGAGAAGCGATCGTTGATTGTAAACAAATCCTTTTCCTTGCCCATAGCAAACTCGATATTGTTGTATGAGCAGTCATAACATACAATATCGTCAGTTTTTGGATCTTTCAAAGCAAATGTGTTGCCTTCATAATCGATTCCATCATCTTTAAAATCATTATAGTGATTTTGGAATTCTTTTGTAATCTTATGAACCACATCAAAGTCTACAGCTTTTTTTTCAAGATTAATGATTGGAATTTCTATTTCAATACCAATGAAATTTTTTTCGTTATTTGTTGGTTTTATAAATTCATCATATAATTTATTTTTGACCTGTTCGTTGCTAATCATTATTCTCAACCGAATTTACTGTTTTTAAAAATTCTTTAATGGCATTTTCATGAAAATCTGTGAATACAAATTCATTTTCATGCTCTTCACTTTCAAAAATGATATTTCCGTCAATCAAACCAAATAATTTATTCAGTTCAACCTCTTTCCATCCATCATCATCATTGACTGGATTTGAAGCCACTAAAAATCCTTCATCATTTTTCAAGTAATATAAAGATTCTTTCATATTAGAATGAATATAAGTCAAATCTCCATCATAAATCATAAGATTCAATTTATTGTTTTTTGACAAGTCTGCTACAATATCTGACAAGAGGTTAAATCGTTCTTTGATTGTTGACGGAGCACCTTTGTTATTTTCAAATTCATTGACTTTATCTATTATGTAAAGTAATATTCGCTCAGAATCAGTATCTCCATTTTCTACATCCTTATATTTATCAAGTTCTGGAAAATCGAAAATGGTTCCATTATGTATTAACATCCATGATCTATTGTTATCATCAGCTTCGATAAATGGGTGGCAATTGGGAGATATGATTTCACCTACCGTAGCTAACCTGATGTGAGCGAATACATTTTTACCAACAATAGGATTGGACAAAATGCTTTTTAAGTGTTGACTGCATGTTGCTTTTACTGGCTCTTTTTGTATAACAAATTCATCGGATTGCATAGTCGCTAATCCCCATCCATGTGGATGCTCATCAGAGTGATTATAAAAACATTCAAGGCATTCATTTACTTGTTTAGGCGTATTAGAATTAAAACAAAATATTTCACACATTACATTATCCTCCTATTATTGTTTATCACAATTGTTATATTGCAATAACATATGTTATATTAATTATTATAGTATTTAAATATTATTAAAGTTGCGGTAAAAAAAAGAATGGTAGTTAAATTTAACTACCTTGCCAGAAAATATCTTCTTCACTAATAGGTTTTTTCAAAATACCTAAATCGACTTCCAAATTCATAAAGTCCATAACGTCCTGTTTATAGCTTTCATTTAAACCTGAAATGAATGGGAAACTGGACATGGATACTTTTTCAACCTCAACATCACTTACAATATCACTTGGAAGCATTCCTGCTGCCTCATCAGTATTGTTGTTGATGAAATCAGTTGCGTTTTCATGAATTTCCAAAATCTTTTGGGTCTCATTAGGATGAGTTTCAATAAACTTGTCTGATGCAACAACCACACAGCATGGATGGTCAGGTAAAATGTCCTGAGAGCCTGCCAAAACCTTGGCCCCATTCTTCTCAGCAATTGAGACATAAGGCTCGAATGTAATCATACCGTCAATCTTGCCGGTTTTTAAAGCATCATTCATAGAAGGCACTTTCATGGCCGAAACCTTCAAATCGCTGATTGACATTCCGTTCTGCTCAAGATAATATGTCAAAAGCATGTGCTGAATTGAAGCTTCACCAGGTGTTGCTATCTTTTTGCCTTCAAGGTCTGATACATCATCAATTCCGGAATCTTTTGCAACCACAATTCCTGATCCTTCAGTCTGAGCTGCTGAAATTACTTTTACAGGAACCCCTTTGGCAATTGATGATAAAACCGGAGTGATTCCAACATAACCAACATCAACATCTCCACTTGCCATTGCAGTCATCAAGTCCCCACCGTTGTTGAACTGAACCAGCTTAGTGTGGATTCCATTTGCCTCATACTGACCCTGAGCATCAGCAACAAAGAGTGCTGCATCATGGTCAGACGGCAAGTAACCGATTGTTACTTCCTCACCGCCGGCACCCAATACAAGATACGCCCCAACGGCAATAACAATAATTGCTATTATAATTGCGATAATTTTATTATCCATTTAATCACCAATATCATATTATACTTAAAAAATATTAAAGGTTTTGATATGGTAGCAGAAAAGATAACCCAATGCATGAAGCCCCACGGCGAAGAGGGAATAGAAACAATCGAAAACATGAATGAAAACCACAAGGAGATTTCTAAATTTGCATTCAGTTTAATTCAAGTTGACAGCGGTGATAAAATACTTGATATCGGCTGCGGAGGAGGAGTGAATATTGAAAAATTTTTGAAACTGACTTCAGGCAATGTCGACGGCCTTGACTATTCGGAAGTTTCAGTGGCCGAGTCAATCAAAAGAAATCAAAAGGCCGTGGATGAGGGAAGATGTGAAGTGATGCATGCTGATGTAAGCAGTATGCCTATTGAAGATGAAAGCTATGACATTGTCTCAGCATTTGAAACCGTCTATTTCTGGCCAGATATTAAAGAGACATTTAAAGAGGTTTCAAGGATTATAAAACCTGACGGACAGTTCATGATTGCACAGGGAACTGACGGCAACCACCCTGATGATGAAAAATGGTTAAGCAGTGTTGAAGGAATGCATCTATACACTGCACCCGAACTTGAGAAATACCTTCTTGATGCAGGTTTTAAAAAGGTGAAAAGTCAAGTTAAGAAAAATGATTATATTTTGGTAGTTATTGCTCAAAAATAACCATTATTTCATTTAAATTTCCAAATTAATCTCATCAAAGGCCAAATAAGGTATTTTACTATTTTTAATACCTTCTTTGAATTTAATAAATCCGTACTCTTCCAATTTTTTAACTTTTGGCTGAATATTACTGACATCCTTATTGATTTTTTTAGCAAGATCTCAAATTTATGTTCCCATTAATTAAAATTTAATTATTCAAAAATGAAACCGGTTTTGAAAAATGAACATTATAATCCAATAATTTAAATGCACCTCCAGAACAATCAATAATATCCTAGTCATAAGTTATAAAAACAAATTTCTCATTTATATCCTTAGATTTGTTATAGCAGTCATCAACTAGTATTGCATCAGATTCATGAATTCCAATGTCAATGAGCTGATCAATCAATTTCTGATTATTTTCAAAAGAGAACTTATCAAATTTTGCTAAACAATTAGTAATAGTTTTATTGTACATTTTAAAAAGATTTCGTAATTTAGATGATAATAAATTTAGATTAAAATCATTATCCATTATTGTATCTTTAATTTCATCAAAATATGTAATAAATATCAGTTACAATGCCTAAAAATCTGTCTTTTACAATACCGAACACATAATCGTCATCTTTGAATTTATTCAAATAAGTGGTTTTGATTTTGCGGATGTGAGAATCTATTTTAATTAAGGGAATATTTTTTGATATGATGTAATCTTTAATATGTTTAAAAACATCCAATGAAATTAATCTTAATCTTTGAATAACACTGAAGACTTCCTTTTCAACATGATAACTAATATGTCTTTCATAATCTAATTTATAATACTCCAAACAATCAATATAATTGTCATTTTTCAATGGAATAGCCAATATCATATTTGTATCTAAAAAGTGGTGTTTTATTCTAATCATGAAAATCAATCCCTTAAATAATTTCCAATTGTTGCATTTAACATTTTATACTCAAATGAATCGAAATCCGGAGAATATGAAGAATTATTAAATATAAATTCAGTTTTATCTTCAAATTTATCAACAGAACTGTTAAAAATTTTGATGTAGTCTTCTAACTCATTTTTCCAGGAGCCAATCTCCTCCTCGTAAAAGGCATCATGATTATAGATTCTAACCCATCTTACAAAAGTAAGCCAGGACAATTGAACTGGCAGAATAATATGTGCCCAACTATTTAAAAACTGATTTTCATCATTTATTAACTCCAAACGAGAAAACAAACGTGAAAAAGATAGTGAAAAATCAACTAAAAGATTATCATAGGGTAAATTTGACAGACAATCGTAAAATACGTCCAAATAATTGTCTGATACTAATGAAGAAAATAATTCATCATCTCTTGTGGTTTCAAACAAAACATATTTAAACGGATGCATGAATGAAAATGGTGCGTAATCCAAATAAATGTCTTCATCAAATTTATTAAAAAACAGATTTGAATCGGCAATGATTCTATCGGATATACTGTTAATTATTGGATATTCATCTATTAAACTGTTATGTTTTGAAAAAACATCAAAAGACTTGTCATCAAGAAAAACTGTATGCAATGAATATTGAATGCAATTATTGTTTTTTAATTGCCTAAATTGTTTTGAAACAACATTTGAAAATGGCCCATGTTCATACCAATAAAAAGGTAAATAATCAAATAACGGATGATTATGGCCCAATTCCATTTTAATTTTGAATATAACTTTTTGAATTCTAAAATGAGAAATAGACATATTTTTTTGTTTAAGTTCACATAAAACAAACTTCAATAAATCATTTACAACATCATATGATTTACTTTTATCCACAATATCAGACCTCCTATTTTAGCTATTTAGAATATCTGCTGTATTCCAGTTAATTACTAATTATTATATTTTAATAATATTTAACAGTTATTATAGGAAGATAACAATATTGTTTTCATTATGTAAAATTTTCCACGACAAAAATTAAAAACTAATAATGTAATATATAGATTTAAGTATTTAAAGTTCAAATAATACTTAGATTAGTATTTGAGTGCGTATCTTTTCTGTTGAAATATGCATAAGAAATTAAATATTCAATGAAAATATCAAAGAGTTTGATTTTTAAATTAATTATCAAAATGAAAAAATATATTTTCAACAACAATCTCTAAAATAAAAATTAAACTTCAAATTACAATTAAATAAAATTATATAAACATTAAAACTAATTATATGAACATTTCTAGATTTTAAATAAAAATATTTATATAATGTGCATTAAGATAACTATTAATTAACACGATACTAATTTATTTTTATAACGAATAGGAGGCAAAGCATATAATCAAAAATAAAACTACTAAACGAATAATACTGTTTTTAATGATTTTGATAACCATAAGTGCAATATCCTGCGTTAGTGCAATGGACATTGATTCTAACAGCAGCGAAATTATCAGTGACACCAATCCCCAAGAATTATCTGAAATCCATGTATCTCCGGATGCAAGTGACGAGAGGGGAGACGGAAGTTCACAAAATCCATTTAAAAGTTTAGTGCATGCCATCAACAGCAGCAAAAATGACTCAACAATCTATCTAAACAATGGTGAGTATGTTGGAGACAACAATATAAACATTACAATTGACAAATCAATTACAATCATTGGGAAATCCGCACAACACACTATAATCAATGCTGAGTCATGTGGAAGGCTGTTTAATGTTACTTCAACCAGCAGATTAACTTTAATTAATGTCACTTTACTAAACGGTTTTTCAAGCGGAAATGGAGGATCCATCTACTGTGATGGTGGTGAAATAAACATTAGAAACTGCATCATTAAAAATTCATCTGCCGAAAAAAACGGTGGAGTCATATACAATAATTTTGGACGTTTAAATATTGAAAATTCAAATTTTATAAACAATAGCGCATACGAATATGGTGGAGTTTTATATACTATTGGAATAACATCCATTAAAGACACATATTTCACGGAAAATATTTTAACTTCACAAAAGGGCGTTGGTGCCTGTATTGCAGCTGGAGGAAAAATCGATTTGGATGGATGCTCATTCTATAACTGTTTTTGCACATATTCCGCAGCAGCATTACTGAACCTTGGAAATGCAACCATCAATAATTGCAGATTTGAAAGATTATCAACAAATTATACTGCCGGAGCCATTAGTAACCACAATTATATGATAATCAACAACAGTTATTTCGGATATAATGATGTCAAATATTATGCAGGAGCTATTCTTGCACCTCCAAGCGGACAGCATGTAATAACAAAAGTATACAATAGTATTTTTGAAAAAAATCATGCAGGATATCACGGAGCAGTATCCAATAATTTCAAAGACACAGAGCTTTACATGCAAAACTGTGCAATTGTTGATAATTATATAAAATTGAACAAGGTTTACGGAGACATCGCTTTAGATGACAACGCAACTGTACAATACTGCTGGTGGGGGCAAAACGAAATAAACCCGTATTATTATTCACCTCACAGCGGCGAAATACAGCCTGAAAAGATAAATGCTTCCAGATGGCTAGTGATGACATTTACTGCCAATAACAATGAGATTTATAAAAGTGAAATTAATCAGTTAACTGTTAGTCTAAAACACTACTTTGACAATGAAACAAAAGAAATCTATGACTATGATGGTGAATTTGACCTTCCACTGGATGTGACCTTTTACACAAATACCGGTATTTTAGCTACAAAGAAACTGGTTAATGGAGTTGCAACATTTAATTTCAATCCACAGGACGATGTTAGCGCAGTTTATGCAAAAATAAACAATCAGATTTTGAAAATTGATAATTTCAAATTGAGAAAAAGCACAATTATTGCTAATGATTTCCAAGCATATTACGGAAGCGCCAGTCAATTGACTATAAAATTAGTTAATGAAAACAATATACCTGTTTCAAATGAAAAATTAACCGTTAGTTTAAAAGGAAGCGTATACACAGTAAAAACGGATAAAAATGGAATAGCAAAATTAACTATCAAAAATAAGCCAAAAACATATAGTGCCAAAATTACCTTTAACAGCTATAATTACATCGGATCTTCCAAATCCATAAAAGTTAAAATAGTAAAGCCAATTCTAAAAGCTTCAAAATTAACAATACACAAAAAAGGAAAATTTGTCGTGACATTTAAGGATGCAAATAAAAAAGCAATAAAAAAAGTCAAAGTCAAATTTAAAATTAAAGGCAAAACCTATATCAGGACAACAAATAATAAAGGACAAGCTAAAATAACAATAAATCTCAAAGCAGGCAAAAAATACACAGTTAAAGTAGGATTCAAAAACACAAAGATTTACGGAACAACCACTTTAACCAAAAAAATCCGGGTGATTAAATGAACCTCAAATAACACACACTTGAGAAAGGTTAGTAGTTATAACAATAACTACTATCCACCATATATTATTTGAACCAAATTGATTTCATCACCATCATTAATTACGCTTTCTTCAATGGTCAACTCGCCATTCTGTTTTGCGACTACAGTTTGGGCAGACAATTCCAATTCATCCAACAAATCGCGAATTGTATAATTTTCATTTAAATCTCTTTTTTCATCAATGTCTTTAAATTTTAAACTAAATTGCATAATATCACCTATAAGTTTTGATTCACTATTTTTGCTACTTTTTTAGCTATTGCCACTATTGTAAGTATTGGAGGTCTTCCTGGTGCTTCAGGTATTACGCTTGCATCACAGACATATACTCCTTTAATTTCAGTTTCAAAATCATTGTTAACCACCTCACCGATTGCAGCAGTTCCTCCAGGATGTGCTCCCTTTAGAGAGGTTGCAACAATTGATTCAGGTAAAACTCCTAATTTTAAAAGTATTTTTATTGCCTTATCATAACCTTCTTTTATCAAATCGACATCAACTTTTGTGAGTGTCTTTTCGATTCTTCCATCACCGTCGATTGTTCCAATGCAAGTATCTGCAAATTTAAGCATCAAACCTATAACATCGTTTTCACTTGCTTTAACACCTTTTTCGCCCATCAGTGGCAATAATTGCATTGAGTAATGTGGTGACAGGAAATACGGGCCGAATTCTGCTTTTACACCCATTATTAATTCATTTTTTAAATTGGCCTCAGGCAAATATCCTCCAATTGTTGTGAAAATATCAAAGAATATGTTTTGTCCTACATTTTTTATTCCAGAGTTCTTTAATATTATTGGAGTGTTTAGAGCTCCTGCAGATATTATTACTTTCTTTGCTTTGAAAATGTGTTTTTCATTGTTTTTGTCAATTCCAACAACACCAATTACCTGATTGTTTTCATGCAGTATTTCAAATACGTTAAAATCACATATTAATTCAGCACCATTCTCGATTGCCTCATCAATAAAGTATGTTCCATCCCATTTTGCATCAAATACACAGCCATTTACACATTTGCCGCATAATCTGCATTTTTCAAAGTTGATAAATTTTGGCATCGGCTCTACAATGTATCCAAGTTCGGTTCCTGCCTGGGCAATCAGTTGTGTTGAATGTCCCCATAGTTTTTTGGGAAAATATGTCACATTTAGCTCCCCACTTGCTTCGAGGAGTTCTTCGAATATGTCCAATTGCTTGTCTTCAAACTGCTGCATTATAGAGTTGGTATAACATCCGCTGCATGAGAAGCATGCGTTTCCAATTGATGAAGTTGTTGTTCCTCCAATTTCTTCTATGTTTGTCAGCTCAAGAGGCAGTGTCAGAAATTTGTATTTTTCCTTATCCTCGTCTGAGAGATTATTTTTTAGATGGATTTTTTTGGTTTTCATGTGTTTTACATAGCTTCCATCTTTTTTTCTTGATCCTTTTTCTAGAATCAAAATATTTAATCCCTCTTGACTTAAATCTTTTGCAACCGTTGCTCCTCCAGCGCCTGTTCCAATTACTATGACATCGTAAATATTCATTCCTCCAAAAAATATTAACAATTGTTATATAATTTTTATATAATTTAAACTTTTCTATAGTTTACTAAAGTAACGGGTAAAAAATTAAAAATTGTTTAATTTTCACCACAAATAATTTAATAATTATCAGATAATCCTTACAAAAGATTTATATACTAATTAATACTATTTGTATTTATGGAAAAATAACTATTGTTATATTCCTAGCTCGGGTTGAAAATTGTATTAATAAAACACGCAAAAAATGTTTTATTATCTCCAAAATCTAAAATATAAAATAAGACAAAAATAGATAATGAGTTAAAAATTAACTCCTTTACCATATCTAACTCATTATTTTAATCGCCAAAAGGCGATTGAAAATTCAAGGGATAAACATGAATTTAGAAGACAAAATAGATATCGTCAAAGAAATTTTAAAAGATAAAAAAGTAGCTATAGGCTTTTCTGGTGGTGCTGATTCAACATTAATCGCATACCTATCTTCACAAGTTGCCAAAGACACATTAGCAATAACAATAAACAATCACTTATTACCAACCGGATTTGTGGAAAACACCAAAAAAGTTGCTTCATCTTTTGGAATAAAACACGAAATAATCGATATCAATTTCTATGAAGATGAATACTTCTTGTCCAATGATTCAAGAAGATGCTACACCTGTAGAAATTTAATGTATTCTCAAATTGAAAAATTAGCCCATCAAAACGATTTTGATTTTATCTGCGATGGAAACAACATCAGTGATTTGGTAATTGATAGACCCGGAATATTAGTAACATACAAAAAAGGATTTAATACACCTTTTATTGACGCTAAATTAACCTCCCGTGAAATTCATGAATATTTAAATAAAAATAATATCCCTTATTCAAGATCAACTACATGTCTTGCAACAAGAATTCCCACTGATACTCCAACAACTCTCGAAAAAATCACAAGAATCAGCAATTGTGAAGATTATATTTTAGATAACACCAACTGTGAGATTGTTAAAGTTAGAGATCATGGGAAATTTGGAATTGTTGAAGTTGATGATTTGAATGAAATATTAAATGATGGGAAATATAATCAGATTAATGATGAATTAAAAAGGCAAGGCTTTAAAAAAGTTGCTTTAAATTTGACTCCCCTCAATGATGATGAATTCATCAGCATTGATTATAAAGACTCATCATTTAGCTATCAATTACCATTCACAATAAACATTGAAAAGACCAATGAACAATTAAATAACAAATCCGATGGTAAAATCGAACTTGAAAACATTACCATCTGCGAAAACGGATTGATTAAAGGACATGATTTTGAAAATTATGATAAAGCACTAGATGCATTTATGGAAATATTACCAAAATTAAGGAGAAATATTTAATGCCAACAAGATACATTGGAGACGGATACTGGGAAATAGCTTCCCGTCAGATGAGTATAGTAACAAGAAGCGAACAAGAAAGATTTAAAGATGCAAAAATCACAGTTATCGGCTGTGGAGGAATCGGCGGAGAAACCATTGAAATGCTTGCAAGAATGGGTGTTGGAGAACTTGTACTTGTTGATAAAGATGCATTCGACTTATCTAATTTAAACCGCCAAACATTAGCAAATATTGGAGATTTAGGTCTTGATAAAAGCGCAGTAGCAAAGGAAAAAGTGAGATTAATAAACCCTTATGTTAAAACCACCATTTTTAACGAACACATTGATCAAACTAACATTGAAAAAGTTATCGGAGACTCAGATATCGTAATAGATGCACTCGACAATGTCCTGACAAGAGTTATTGTTTCAAGAAAAGCAAAAGAAAAAGGAATTCCATATATCCACGGAGCAATTCATGGAACATTGGGACAAATCAGCGTATTTCTGCCAAACAGTGACAAAACATATGAAGAAATGTTTAATTTGCCGTCAATTGGGAAGGAATTAAATGATGAAACCATTGAAGCTTTAAAAAATGTCACATCAGGAGTTCCACCAGTTATTGGACCTACACCAAATCTGATTGGCTGTCTTGAAGCATTTGAAGCTTATAAAATAATTACAGGAGTAGGTAAAGTTACCGTAGCTCCAAAAATATTAACATTCGATTTACTCGATTTAAGTTCATTTTCATTAGATGAACTTTAAATCATCTTCTTTTATTTATAAAAAATGAAAAATGGAATTATTTATCCAAATTGACTCTTTCCGGTGCAGTATATACTGTAAATCTGTTATCCCTTACAAAACCGACCATTGTAATGTTACCCATTTGAGCCACATCAAGACCTGATGAAGCCGGAGCAGCATTTGAGATAATAATTGGAACTCCAACACGAATCACCTTTATCAGCATATCTGCAGGCATTCTTCCACTGTATGAAATGTAGCATTTTGAAAAATCATACCCCTCCCTTGCAGCGGCACCTATCACCTTATCAACTGCAACGTGACGGCTAACGTCTTCACGGATTATGATTTTATCCTCAAATTTTAACTGGGCAACATGCACACCTGCTGTTTTTTGCCAGATTTTAGCCTCATCAGTTAAATGTTTGATATCTTTAATGATTTGAGTTGCATCTATTGTCAAATCAGAAGTGTTTGGTTCTATGGTTTTAAGTTCAGATCTGATTCCTCCCGCATTATCAGAGTTTACTCCCTGATATTCCAACAGTCTGCAGACACATGCGTGTTCACAGTTTCCTTTTCTTTCCTGCACAATGCCATCCTGTTCAAGGTCCTCTTCAGGGTCATGTGATAGCTTTGTTGAAATAAGCAGGTTTGTTCCATCCAGTTTGATTGATTCAATGTCTTCATAGTCTTTTATTAATCCTTCACCAAGACAATATCCGACAGCAAAATCCTCCAAATCTTTAGGATATGTTGAAAATTTCCTTGGAGGCAGATAATCTATAAATAAATAAGTGTATTCATCATCAACAGTGTTTTCTTTGATTGTTTTATACTCTCCGTCTTTCCATTGAATTACATCACTTTGTCTTAAAAAATCCATATTTATCACTCTCTAATTTAATATATTAACAGCCGTTATATTTAAGTTTTAAAAAAAATAGTGAAAATTAATCAATCAGACAAACGCTTTCCTTTTTCCAGTAACAATTATTACAAGTCTTACATTGAGATTTACCATAATTATTTTCTTTCCATTCTGTTAAAAAACCAGGGTTTTTAACAAATGGCCTTTGCATGGAAATAAAATCAATATCGGTGGAGTTGAGTAATTTTTCAATACTTTCCATATCAGATAAACCCCCTCCCAAAACAACAGGAACATCTACACTGCTTGCAACGCTACCGGCAAAACCAACCAGCATATCCTGATTGGACTGACCTTTTCTGAAATATTGCGGAGATAGAAACTTAGTAATTTGTAAACTGTCCGCACCATTTTTTGCTAAAACCCTGCAAATTTCTAAAGAATCATTTTCATCCTGATACAAATTAACTTTACAGTGCACATGCAAGTTTGTAGTTTTTTTAATCAATTTTATGATTTCTAAAACCATCCTAACACGATTATAAGTGCTTCCACCATAATCATCAGTTCTTGTGTTTTCAAACGGATCCATTACACGAGACAAGAAAAAATTATTACCAACACACAATTCAACACCATCAAAACCTGCAAACATTATTTTTTTAGCAGCCATAACATAATCCGCCTGAATAGTGCGAATATCCTCAATAGTCAAATCATTAACTTCCATCATCTGTTTACCATTGACATTACAGTTAACAAAACCGATTTGCGCTAAAATAGGAACATTATACTCATGAACAATATCAGTTACCTCCTTAAAATCCTTGATAAATAATGGAGAATTAATATAATGTGTAAAATCACTGAATCTGTCATGAGAATACATTGAAATTAACTCAGTAGTAATAACGCCCACATTATTTCTAGCAAGTGTCTCATACCTGTCAAAAATATCCCGAGTCAAATTTTTACTAGAATCGTTTTGAGATTCCCACAAACCATTTCTAATTATACGACTGGAAACCTCAAGATTACCAAATTTTGTATTATCAAATATTCTTTTCATATTTACCTATTAGAAACGAGAGTATAAAAAGAAGAAAGTAATTTGAGAGTTACTTAACCAATATGTCGTAATTTTGCCAAAAAATTTAGTAAAATATATATTGAAAAATGTCCATACTTTAATTGTAACTTAACTAATTCTATAAGCCTTAGTTGAAAAAATAATAATATTTTAAATATTCAATCTAAAAATAGAATCATGAAAAATAATTAAAAACTTGATTAAAATGAATACCTATCCAAAAAAATTAAACAGAAAAGAATTAAAGAAGATTTCAAAATATCAATGCGATGATGAGATAAAAGATGCATACACCAAATATTTAACAAATTACTCTTTCAAGGAGTTCGTTAAATACTGTGAAGAAAATAGTAGCAAAAATCTGGAAGAACTGCTTTTCAGCTTCACAGATTTGCAGCTGGAAAAATTTGAACCCAACTCATTAATCTGGATTTCACACGTTCTGATTAACTTTATGATTTATTTTGAAGTAAATCTTGACTATAATGAGTATTATGACGCTTACGCATCACTCCTTCAAGTAACAGTATTGAATTCTGCTATGGACATGATGATAAACAAGATTTCCTTTGATGAAGTGGAAATTCCAGAACAGGTTAAAAACGGTTTTGAAAAACTCTTCACTAAAAATCCTGAATTCAAATTCAACTTACAAAAGGACTGTGAACTAGCTTACAAATCATTCAACAATAATTTCGAGTTTACAAACGAAGATTTCTACCTGAAAATTAAACATCATTTGCTTGAAGAAGTTAAAGAAGTTCAACTAGAGAAATTACTTTAAGCTTAAAACAAATGTAACATCTCCAGTTCCCAAAATATTTTTTAAGTCATTTGCATTGACATTCTGCAATTTGCCCAGCTTTGTATATTCCCATGAATTGGAATTATAAAACAGAGATATTTCATCGCCATTATACAATACCAAATCCCCAGATGATGTTTTGATATACTTATCACTTGTTGGAAGTGAAAAACCTAAATCTCCAACCTTTTCAAATCCACCATATTCATTTGCATTGATTTTAATATTGCCCTTTTTTAATTTGTTTACTAACTCTTTAGTAGCTTTATTATTTTCTAATTTGACGTTAAAAACATGCCCATTTACTTTAAGTTTAATGTATGTAGGATTTTCAACTGTTTTAATAGTGCTTTTTGCTGAAGCAGATTTGATTTTAGAAGTTTTTTTAACATTGATTGTAACTTTATGTGAACCTTTTTTCAGTGATTTCGTATTGATTTTAATAACTCCATTCTTATTTGTTTTCAGAGAGTATGATTTGGAATTCTTTCCTGTAAAAATTTTAACTGTAACCTTAATGCCAGCCATTGGCTTTTTTGATTCCCTATTTTTAACAGTAATCTTAAATTTTTTTCCATCCTTAGAAGTATGAGTAATTTTTGGAGCATTAATTGTTATTTTTGCTTTTGAAATTGTTATTGAACTTGTTTTTGCTTTTGAATTTTTTGATTTTACTATGACTTTATGCTTACCTATACTTAATTTAGATGCAGAATATTTCGCAACACCATTAGAATCAGTTTTTATTGTTAATTTTTTATATTTTTTACCTGTTTGAACTTTTAAACTAATTTTTAGATTACTGACAGGTTTTTTAGATTTGCTATCAATGGATTTTACTTTAAAATATTTTCCAGAATCATATGTGGTTGATAGTTTTGAAGGTTTTAAGGATACTGATTTAACCTCACCACCTGAATCCCCCATTTGTGAGGATGAATTATCCATATTATCCGCTGCACTAACTGCCTGAATAGCTAATGAGAAAAATACTACAAGAATTAAAATAACACAAATCTTTTTATTAAACATAATATAAATTATATTATTCATTTTATAAGTTAATTACTAAAAAAAGAAAAAAAGAAGTTATAATAACTCTTTTCTTAAATCAATGGTGTCTTTTAAATCTGGTCCGGTTGAGATAATGGTTACTGGCACACCAGTTCCAGTTTGAATATCTTCAATGAATTTTTTACATTCTGAAGGTAATTCAGCATAGTCCTGCACACCTGCACAATCATATAACCTGTCAACACAGGTCAGTGCAATTTGGGTTGCACCGTTGATTCTGCATGATTCTTTTGCAAGCTCCATGTCAAAGTAACCGATTCTTCTACGTCTTCCGGTTACAACACCATATTCTTCAAGGCCTTTGCTTTCAGCTTCTTCCTGTGTCATTTCGGTTGGGAACGGTCCTTCACCAACACGGGAAATGTAAGCTTTAAATACATCAATGACTTCATCTACTTTAGTTGGTCCAACACCTACATCAGCAGCGAATGTTGATGCAGTGGTGTCCTTACTGGTTACGAACGGATAGGTTCCATAGTATAGAGATAATGCAAAACCCTGTGATCCTTCAATGAATACGTCTTCACCGTTGTCAATAGCTTCATTTACAGAAACTGAAACATCAGTAATGTAATCTTCAAGCTCAGGAGCATCTTTTGCTAAACCAATAGTTCTCAATACACGATCAGAGTTTGCAGGTCCGCAACCTGAACCGGTACTTCCTATCTTTTTAGCCAAATGTTCAGAAGCTACATCCCTGTCCATGTGCTCTTGTGAGATAATTGCACATCTTGGGTCAACACACATTCTTTCTTTTACATTATACTTTTTTAAGTTTTCAAATTCATTAAATAATACATCTGGATTTACTAAAACTCCAGCACCTATCATGAGTTTAGCATCAGTATGTACAAAACCAGATGGGGTTAATCTTAAACCGTATTTTTCTCCATTGAATTCAACGGAGTGTCCTGCATTCGGTCCAACACCTGCACGAGCAATTATATCCGGTTTATCATTGTCACAGAGGTAAGTGATACATTTTCCTTTACCTTCATCCCCCCATGCTCCACCAACTAAAATACTACAAGTCATTTAATAACTCCTTAAAATTAATATTTCTGAAAATTTTATAAAATTTCCATAACAAT
>NZ_JAFUHT010000023.1 GCF_017468685.1 Methanobrevibacter sp. | reverse complement strand
CATTCCACTTTACAAATTTGTAGATGATGAATTGATTTTAATAGAAATTGATGACCTTTTAGAGGATCTCTTTGACAAATTAGATGCTGAAAGCCTTTATGTGACAACTGTTAAATCAGTATATAAAAAAAGAGTGTATGATGAGATTTTAATCACAATTTTTGCTTGTGAAAAATCACCTGTAGATGAATTCAGCAAATGGTTTTACAAAAACAATGATGTTTTGTGCCAGGAAGCGTTTGCCTATGAAATTGAAAACCGTTTGATTATTGAAAAATTAAGGTAAAAATGAAAATTCATCTAAATATGAATAATTGCATTATAAACATTATTAACAGAATAAGGAATGCTAATCTTGGGAGGGTTTGCTTTTCTGCTTTTCTATTGACAAACAGTAGTGCTGCAATTATCACCAACAATAATACATTAACTATTCTCAACATTGTTGCTAAATCCATTCTTTCACCTTCTAAATCTTTTTAATTTCTAATATTTCTATTTTGTTTCAGGTAAGATATATTTTTTGATTATTTTCATGCATGTTTTTTACATTTTAATTTATCGGGTTTAAACAATTTTTTCTTTTACAGTACTGAACGAATTTACACACAAAATAATAACAATATTTATTAACAAGTTAATAACAAAATATCTTTGACCTAGGTTAATACGGTGCCGTCAATATTTATGAAATCAAACAATTTAGGAGAAAATATCATGGAGATAAGAGAAACTATTGGAATAATTCTATTGATAATCGGATTTATAGCATCATTTTTTGCTCCTGCAGGATTTTTCCTGATAATTATAGGGGCATTGGTGTTTGGAAAAAACAGGCTGGCATTGTTTCTGTTCGCTACTGGTGTGAGAGTAATATTTCAGCCAAACGGTATTGCGTCAGGAATATTTCTTGCTTTAATCGGCGGAGGATTATTGGCTAAAAACCATTACTTCCCATTCGGATTTTCATTAACCGACAGTGGAAGGAGAAAATTCAACCCATTTACAGGCAAAAAGCATCACAACAGAGTCAATGATGATGAATTTCTGAAAAATTCCGCTAATGAATACTATCAGGTCATAAGCCAGTCACAGGTATTGGATGATAGTGAACACGGACAGCTGATGGTTAATGTCAGCGAAAAGTTAATAGATTCAGTTGAAAGCTACTTAAAAGCAATCGGCAGAAGCGACTTCACACAAAGATATTACGGTTGGGATTTCCATCTGATTGCAAGGGATGCGGTAAATGCGTTCTGCATGCCCGGTGGAAAGATTGTAGTGTTTTCAGGATTGTATTCAGTTATCGGTACTGAAGAGGAATTGGCATTCATTTTAGGCCATGAAATGGCACATTCACTATTGGACCACTCAAGGACATTGGCCAGTGCACAGAAATCTAAAAACCGCCTGAGAACCGGTGCAAAAATAGGAAGCATTGCTCTGAGCCTGGCAGGATATGGTGAAGCTGCAGCTGCTGCAAGAATAGCAACCAATGTGGCTGATGTGGGATCCCATTATTTTTTAATGAAGCCGTGGGGCAGGGATCAGGAACTTGAAGCAGATAAACTTGGAATGATGATAATCCATATGGCAGGATATGATGTTTCAAACGTTCCGGCATTCTGGGCACGAATGAGTGGAGGAGCTCATAAGAATGATTTCTTCTCAACACATCCGACAGATGAAAAAAGAATAAATCAGATGAAAAAGATAGCTCCAAAAATTGCAGGATGCAATGATTTCACTTCCAAGCCGATAATGGAATTGGTTTAGGGTTATTTGGGATTGGCCTTATTAACTGGTCAATCACTAATTCTTTTTAGAGCTTATTAGGTGAGTATGGTTAAAGTAGGTAGGGAAATGAACTGATTGAATTTTTAAACTGAACAATTTTGTATATTATTCAAAAACTGAAAACAAGGGGATTATGTGATTGTAGTCCATGATTTAAAGATACTAATTCAATGTCGATGAATATTTAATTACTCTATGTATCAACTTTCTATTTTTTTATGAGTTAAAATCAATTTTGGAATATTATTATACAAATATTTATATATTCTTTATTCCAAAATATTATTGTTTGTAGTAGTTGGTGATTAATATGGTTGAACAAATTGGTGATAGGATAAAAAAATTGAGAAAAATGCATAATTTTACTCAACAACAAGTTGCTGAATATTTAGGATTTAAACAAACACAAATTGCTAAATTGGAAAATAATGATAGGAAATTAAAATCTTCTTCACTAAATAAATTATGTGAACTTTATAATTGCCCAAAAGAATATATATTAAGTGGAATAGGAGAATATTCCAAAGAGAAATTTAAATTTCGTTCTTCAAAAGATTTGGATCTGGATTCCTTGGCAAATATGAATAGGATAATAAGAAATCTTAAAGAATTAAATGAGTTAAATGGTGATTAAATGAATTTATATAAACTTAATCAATTAGCCATTGAATTCAGATTGGATATTGGATTAAATCATGATACTCCTTTAGATTTTTTTCCGATGATTACAAGTAAACTAAAAAATCTGACAATAGTTTTTCTTGAAATGGATGAAAAAATTAGTGGGGCATGCTGTAAAGTTGATTCACAGCTAATTATGTTTATCAATTCAAAACACCCTAAAGGAAGACAGGTATTCACCGCAGCCCATGAATTATATCATTTGTTTTATGAGGATACAACATTCACAATATGCAATTTGAATAGCAATGATGAGGTTGAAAAAAACGCTAATCAGTTTGCATCATTCCTATTGATTCCAACTAATGCACTATACTCATATAAAAAACAGAATCATATAGAAAAATGGGATTTGGATTCCATTATCGATTGTGAACAGTATTTCCAAATTTCCCATGAGGCACTCCTTTACAGGCTAAAAACGGGTGGGGACATCACATTTGATGAGTTTAATGCTTTCAAGCCTAATATTAAATATAATGCCCAGCATAGAGGATATGATTCAGGATTATATGAACCATATATTGATAAGAATTACACTATAGGCAATTATGTGCGTTTGGTTGAAGATGTATATGAAAAAGACCTGATTTCAAATGGAAAAAGAGAAGAATATTTAATACAGTCATATCTAAGTGATTTGGTATATAATCTGGAGGATTTATGAGTGACAAAGAAATTTTCTATGATACGGATTGTCTTAGCTGTTTTATCAGTATTGATGATGTTTCAATACTAAAAAAATTGTTCAAGAAAGTAATAATCCCCTATGAAGTATATGACGAATTTTCTTGTGTAGCCATACTGAAAAAACGGGTCGATGATTTGCATTATGAAGGATTTTTGGAAATTAGGGATTTTGACATTGAAGCTGACAGTTATAATCTTTTCTTAAAACTTTGCAAAGGTGAGTTTACAGGAAGGAAAATTGGGATGGTGAAGCAGCAGCTATTGCATTAGCTGTAGAAAATGAGGGTATTTTAGCTAGCAATAATACAAGAGATATTGATGATGCAGTCAAACGATTCAATTTAACTAGAATCAACACTGGAGATATACTTGTTAAAGCATTTAATTGTCAAATTATTAGTGAAAAGGAAGGTAATGCTATTTGGAGTAAAATGCTTAATCAAAAAAGATATTTAACTGAAGCATCTTTTTCCGATTATTTGAAAAGACATCCAAACACCATATTCTAAATATTTAATTTGAGATCATCGTCATTTTAACAAGGAATTTCTTCAAAATATTCATATATTGAACTTTATTTTGATTATTGGCAGTTAAGTATAAAATTATCTTAGAGGAGTATATTGAATATATTTTTAACTTTTTTGAATTTTAAAAATTCATGATTAACATTTAAATACGATGAAGATTAACTATTTAATTAAATAGGTGATTGTAATGGCATTTATTTATAAAACTATCGCGGGGAATTGAGTATACGGATTTCCCGATGATGAAATTCCACAGCATACAGTCAGATTAGCAAACGATAATGAAATTGCTGATAATGACTTGAATGAAAGATATTTTTAAATTAGGTCATTTTAATGGCCTTTCTTTTTTTATCAATTTCATTTAAACTTGAAATTTACTAACACTTTTAAATCATATTCATGTAATTAAAATTGATTTATACACAATATAACAACAAACTTTATAAATGATGACTTACTAAAACATAATTACAAAAAACTGTTAATACTTTGTGTATAACCTCACCATCTTTAACTTTAAGCATTTCAAGTCAATGTCAAAAAGTTCATGATGAGTTTAATTCAGTTTAAGGTTGTGATATGATGAATCAGCTAAATGAATGTGACAAACTGTATGAAAGACAAGACTTTAGGGGATTATTAAAAAAATGTGATGAAATACTTGAAAATAATCCTGAAAATCAGAGTGCAATAGGATATAAGACAATCTCTCAAATATTTTTAGGAAATCCTGATGAGGCACTTGAAACCCTTGAAAGGGGAGTTGAAAAATATCCCAAAAACTATTATCTCAAAAATAACCTTTCAATGGCATATTATGATTTGGGAGAGTATGAAAAGTCCCTGAAATGCTGTGATGAAGGCTTAAAGATTAAAAACTTTGACTGGCTGTGGGAAAACAAAATCAAGGCTTTATTGAAACTTGACTTGATTGATGAGGCAATTGAATGTTATGAAAACGCACCGGGAATTATTGAAATTGTAGATTTAATGATTGATGTGGGTAAATACCGTGAAACTTTAAGGTATTGTATTGAAGAGGATCTGGATGGGTTCGAGTCAATCGTTGATAAAATCAAACAGAAGAATACATGCGAAATTGGTGAGTATTATATTTCATGGATTTACAAAATCAAATCAAAATCAGACATTCGCACCTGTCCTGAATGCGGAGGCAAGCTTATTCCAATAGTATGGGGATATCCTTTACCGGAAATGCTTGAACAGTCTGAAAGAGATGAAATATTTTTGGCAGGCTGCTGTTTGCCTCCAAATCCTCCTGGATATCACTGCAAAGACTGTGGCAGTGAATTTGATTTGGGATGTATGGGGCTTCATATTGAATGTGAGGACTACAGGTTAACTGACTATATCGAATATAAAATAAAAGAGCTGACTTCAAAACTCAAAATAGGATCTCATATTGCCATAAAATCATTGGAAACTCTTAAAAATGAATTGGGAGGTTTTGATGATAGGGAATTCGGCGAATTCATAGGTCATTTAACTGATCTTGACTATCTCTATGAGCCATGTGAAGGATTTATCCGGCTGGTCGGCTTTGATGATTGGAAATGCATGAAGGAATACTGCGATGAGGGTAAATACGCCGCCCCAAGATGGCTGGTTTATCCGCAACTCTCTCTAGCAACAATAGGCTGGAGAATGGGTGCTGGTGAAAACTATGTAATGAACATGCCCTATTATGGTGAGGAATTCGATAAATTATTCCCAAGGCCAAGGTACTGGGAGATCAACTTATTTGAAAGTCCGTATAGGCCGTTTGCCCCAATAGGATTTTTCTGGAATGAGGATGGAAAACCTAAATATCCGCATGCTGATGAAGGAATCAAAGTTAACGAATTCATAACCCTAACTGATGAGAAGGATTTCACCTCAGATACATTCACCTTCAAATCCATTGAGCATGCATTACTGCTTTCAAAAGCCTTATATTTTGAAAAATCCAATAAAAATGATTTAAAAGATATCGAATATACAAGTGATGAAGAAAAAACCTGGAGAATTTATGAATACTCAGTATTGCTTAATGCAAGCTACTTTAAAATCATGCAGGATGAAGAGTTAAGAAAAAAGCTATTGGAAACTGGTGATGAACCTCTAATTTATGATTCAGATGATAATGAAAACCTGTTTGGAAGAGCACTGATGGAACTTAGGGATGAAATAAGACGACTTTGTAAAAACGAAGATTTAATAGATTGGGAGTATACAGAATACCTGAAATACAAACCGTGGTTGGATTAAAATGCAGGAATTATTAAAGGAATGTGAAAAGGCATATGGTGAACATGATTATTCAAGGTTGAGCTGGGCCTGCAATCAAATATTAAAACAAGATAAAAGCAATGAAACTGCCCTTACCTATAAATTATATGTTTATTGCGATTGGCGCCAGTATCATATGGTTTTTGAAGTTGCAGACCAAATTCAGAGATTATATCCTGATAATTATCATGCTTATAACGCAAAGGCAATGGCATATTCCGGCAAAAATGAATTCAAAAAAGCTTTAAAGTACTGTGAGGAAGGTTTGAAAATCAATGATTACTATTGGCTTAAAATAAACAAGATTGAAAGTTTAATTAATTTAAATAGAACTGATGAGGCATATGAATTTTTCAAATCTTGTGATATTGCAGATTACACTTTCACAGAGGCACTGATTAATTGCGGAAAATACTCTAAGATTCATGAGTATGATGAGGGTTTATCCGAAGATGAATTAGTGGACTATTTATTAAATAGATGTCGCTACCTGAATAGGGGAGGTTTTTTTGAAGAAATTCTAACAGTCTGTGATGAGATATTTAAAATTGATGAGGATAATGAGATTGCACTTGGATATAAAATTCATTTCCTAGATGATGATGAAGAAATATTAAGATACTGTAGGCATGCCATAAAATTGTATCCTGGTAATTTCAGGTTCCATTTCAAAAAAGCTGAAACATTGCTGTGGGGTTTAAAAGATATTGACGGAGCTATCGGATGTTATGAAAAAGGATTAAATCTTGTTGAAGATTTTGACAGGTACTGGTTTGAAATTGATAATCTAATTGATGCTTTAAATAATAAAGCAGATCAGCTAATTGAATCAGACAATTACATTCAAGCAGTCAATATGTATGATAAAATATTATATTACAAGCCTAATGAATTTAATGCACTGGATAACATTGACTCACTTGTTAAAGAACATGATATCGGCTATGAACAAAGTGAGCATTATAAAAAATCTTTAAAATTAAGAACTGAACTGGAAAAGAGGTTTGACAAAATAGAGGAATACTTAAAAGATATTGAAATTGGCGAATATGATGGCGAGTATGTAAATGGATGCAGTGAATTTAAGGATTACAAATCACTTGCTGAGTATATTAGGGATGTAATAATTTGTCTTATGGAAGCTTATCCTGGCTATGATGAGGAAAGCTCAAAACATCTGGTAAAAATTGCATTTGACAATGTTAAGGAATCATTTGAATTTAAAGAATCAGCATTTGACTTTGCAGTGGTTTATGGATTTAGCGGAGGGTAGGATAATTATAAAAAAGATTTAATTCAAGGATTGATTATTCGGTTTACTTTAATTTGATAAGGATGTTATTTGGATAGTGTTTTTTCAACAAAATCCAAACTTACATTTACGATTCTTGCAATATCTTCAATTTTTAATCCTTCTTTTTTCAGATTAATTACGATTTTTTTGTTACTTTCATCCACTTTCATTTTTGCTACTCTTTCTGCATATTCTTCTATTATGTTCATGTTTTCACCAATGTTTGATATTCTTTATTCAAGGATTCGACTTCGAGAACTTGTCACACAGCATCAAGACTATTCCTTTTATGAATTGGCTAATATCATCATCCAAATCATGGATGTTGGTTATTTTGACTGCTGAGTCCAATATATTATTTTCAACAGTCTTTTCAGACTTCATGAAGCAAAGCAAACTTATCATGAGTAAATTTTTACTTCTAAGCTTTTGGTTAGTTCCTATTTTGGTATTTCTTCTATTTATAAGTTTATCTACATCAATGTTTTTGAGGGTGTGGATGTATATTGAAAAACGGGCCTTAGAACTTACATTGTATCATTTTATCTTCATTTTTTCAGCTGTGCTTAAAACATGGACTTCTATGGGTTTTTTGGATTTGATTTGACATGGTCAAAGAGTGCTGTGTAGAAGCGGAATTTCATTTTGTCTTTGGAAAAGCTTGCTTTGGCTAAATATTAACTTTAACGACCGACACTGTCATGTGAAAAACTTGTTTTAAAAGCATTGCATATATATCAAGGTTTTAAAGGAAAGTTATTTTCAAAAACATTGCAGTTAATGCGAAAGTGCTCTTCACATATAAATTGAAAATTCTTTTCATTTAATTTAATTGATGATTGAGTCAATATTATGATAGGAATATTTGTTATGATATCATTATTCATTCTTCAACTTATGGCCAAAGTATTTAATAATCTGAAATAAACTATTATTATGGAAGATGAAAAGCAAAGGCAACTAGTCGAAATGCTAACTGAATTCTGTGACGATTGCTTGAATGAGGAATTCAAGACTCTAAACATCAGGATGGTGGAAAAGCTTTCACAAAGGGATGATTTTTCAATCGGAAGGGATAAAACTGAAAGCTGGGCCTGCGCCATAGCTCTTGCCGTGGGACAGTTGAACTTTCTTTTTGACAGGTCATTTGATCC
Organism: Methanobrevibacter sp.; assembly: GCF_017468685.1. Classification (NCBI taxonomy): domain Archaea; kingdom Methanobacteriati; phylum Methanobacteriota; class Methanobacteria; order Methanobacteriales; family Methanobacteriaceae; genus Methanobrevibacter; species Methanobrevibacter sp. The sequence goes on along the minus strand of NZ_JAFUHT010000023.1, from coordinate 4,309 downwards.
ATTCATGACTCAGGATATGCTCTGTCACTATTTTGGTGTGAGCAGAGCCAATGCAACCCTCAAGTCACGTGACATCAGAAGACTCCTTGAACTTAGACTTGGCGATGAAGAGTTTTCAACCGAGTTTGTCTTGAGTATGGACATTCCAAAATCAGATGAGGATTTAAAGCGAATAAGATTGTTAAATGAGGTCAGACCACTTATTGCATCAAAACGGCCTGATGATGTCAATGATTTAAAAAACGATGAATTGATAAGGCTGTTTTTGGAATTTTATCAGGATTTTCATAATGATGAGGAGCTGATAAAACTGCTTAGAAAGACTTTTTTCGTTAATATCAAATCCCAAAATCAAAGCCTGATTCAGTCTTTGGGTTTAAACAAATTCAGGGTTCCGCTTTTCACAAGCACTGACGAATGCCGTAATTTCATGAATGATTTTAAGGATGTTGAGTTGTTTACATGGCCTTTCTGTAATGTGATAAACTATTTGGACAATCCAGATTTTGATGGCGTAATAATCAATCCTGAAAGTGACGGATTTCTGATTTCACGGGATATGATTGAGAAGATATTCAAAAATCATGAAAATATTGACTACTGGTCCATATTTTACATGTACTGAGGGTATTTGTATCATAAATATTCTTTTCATGTGCTCTTGGACAATGATGTGGCCCTGAAAAACAGTACGGATGATTTGGTTTTTGTCAGTCAGGACAAGGTATTTTCTAAAAATGCAGACCTGATAGTTGAAAACACCAAAATCAGTGAAATACTGAAAATTTAGTATTCTTTTGCATCAATAAATCTGAATGCACTTTGATATTAGTTTTGAGGGCTCTACGCGTTTAATTTTCAGTAAACTTTAAATATATTAAAATTCAATTTATTATTAGAAAAACTTAATAGTTTTTCGATTATTTTAGTTTAACATATGTTCTACTGAAATGCTGTATCTTCGACAGCACATACAACATTAGAGACAAATCATCTAGAAACAAACGGGTTAATGTCATATTGGATTATTGGGTGGTTGAAACTTAACTGTTTCAGCTGGTCAATATTGACAATTAACCTTAGCAATGTTAAAAATAGACTTTTTAAATCTCGTTTGTTTTTTCTCCTATAGGTGAGTTGCAGATTTAAATTCTGCAATTCCATTTATCAGGCCCTTATTTTTTTAGAAATTCATTAATTGTAGATAAACTTATTTTATGTATTGGTATTAATTTTTGTGAATATTTTGGCTTCTGTTTCACAATATGAGTTTTTATAAATTTATGATTGGATATTTTATATACAATAGCAAATTATTTAAATGACTGATTGTATATTTAATATACAGAGGTGTTTTATTTATGTTAGATGAAATCTTAGGTGATTATCCTCAAATAAAAGTAATTGATTACTTGCTGATGAATCCTTTTGCCGAATTATCCAAACTGCAAATTGCAGTTGGTGCTGAAATTTCTAGAATCACATTAAACAAATTCATTGACGATTTAACAGATAAACAATTGATAATAAGAAACTCAAATTCAAAATATCACCTAAATTTACAATCACCGATTGTAGTAAACTTAAACAGGTTTCTTGATGAGCTGAATAAAATAGCAATTGAAGAAGCAATGAACTATGCAGATGAATCATACGATGAAATAACTGATGATGAATTGGATGAGATTTTTGATGAAAGCAGTCCTGATGTAGATTTAATACAACTGGAAAATGAAATTCTAACACAGGAAGGCTACGGAATTTACATTGAAGAAGTAAATGAAAACTATGTATTGCTAGTATAATTTTGGAGGGTTTAGCATGAACGAAAACATTCAAATAAATAAAAACATAATAATTGATCCTGATTCCGAATTAATTTATGCCTCATCTGTAGGTGTTGGAGCAGACAATGAAGAAGTAAGGTTAATACTATTCAATAAACGCTTAACATCTGATGGGGAAAACATAGAAATACTAAACGAATCGGATACTCAAATAATATTAAACAGAACTGCAGCTTTCAAATTAAAAGAATTGCTGGATCAACACTTAAAATAATTTAGGTGGTTTGTATGGCTCTGGACGAAGAAAAGGAAGCAGAATCGAGCAGATATATTATATTTTTTATACAGGAACAATTACTGGCAAAAAAGACACACTCCAAAATCCAATATCTGCAACAAACTATCACAACATCCCTGCAAAGAAATCAATACAGGATTAAAAAAATTATACAAAGACAAACTAATCAGATACAAGAAAACAAATCACGGGGATGATGTTTTTCTAAACATTCATGAAAAATCAAAAATCGAAAAAGAAATCCAACATAAACTGGACCAATTATACAATTGGAAATAAAAGTAGATTACTTTAAAAAATTCTTTATTTTGATAAATTTCATTTTAAATGCTAAAACATCATATATAAGTCATGTTTCCATTAACATAATGTTAATAATTTAAAGCTACTTATCCAGATTTAATTAACATTAACTGCCGTGTTTTCAATATAAATTAGTTTCCAACCTAATCAAAGCGATTTGGAAATGAAATTTTGAATAGCTAATGTCGATGTTAATGTTAATCATTATATTTATATAGGTTCGAATCTAAACTTTTAATTGGAAAAGCTTTTAATGGTTTTTCCCAGTTTTTTCGACGATTAACATCGTCTGTGCAAACAATTTACTGAATTTAAAATGTAACCTAATAGAATGTAAATTAAACGGATTATTATTTGGTTTAAACGTTTTGTTTTAAGCTGGATAATATTAATTTGTATTCTTATGAAAAATCGTATAAAACACTATTGAAAAGAGAAAATGTTTGGTTTAATTATTAATCTTACATTTTTTCTATTTAACATGCATTTTTTTTATCTTATTTTAAAAATAAAGAGTTAACATTAACATAAGGTCATGAATGTTTTTATGGAAATCACATGATTTTCATGATATTTGTCACAAACTAGCTGCAATGTCTTTTGTTTTTCCGGGGCTTCTGAGGCCGTATTTTTCTTAAAGAAATATACGTAATATCATTTTTACATTAACTCTTTTCAGCGCAGATGTTTTTGTGATTTTGTGCTTTTTCGCACTTTGAAAATTTATATTATAAATCGCTTACAAAGTATGATGTGGATTAAGTACTTCATCCAAAACTCATTTGTCTGAGTTTAAAACCATAACATTGTTTAAATAGGGGTAATGATATGAGAGAACGAATATATTCAAAACATTTTGACAAGGGTCATAGTATCCTGTTCAATGGGGCACCTGCAGAATATACGACTATTATGGGGGTACCTGGTTTTTTTTGTAAAAAAGATTAATCGGATGGTGCATTTGAAAGATGGCACTGGTGGTGAGATGGATGCTGCATATATTGCAGATCCGGACTTTGAATTACTGTTTGAAAGGGTTGCAGTTGCATTTGAACATCAGTCAAAACCAGTTGGCGATGAAAAGTTGGACAAATTCGGTGACTATGATACTCAACTGGTTGTTGATGAACATTTGCCGACATTAATCTGTGTGGCTTGTAATATAAGTCCCTCTAAATCTGTAAATGAGCTCATCCGCTCACCTTCAGACATTACAAAGCCATATTTCCTTGACCTTAGTGAGGATAACATATATAAAAGGTTAAATATGGTGGAGGGGATAATTAATAGTAATGAGTACTTGTCAAGAGAAAATGCATTAAATCTCGGCGTGATAGTGCTTTTTGCACCTCGAAATCATGCTTGTGAGCTGACTGAAAGAGTAGTTAATCTCTACATTAAAATTTCAATGGATTTGGATTTTAAAATAGGATTAATTCTGTATTCTGTTATTGTATTGATGATTGATGCATATTTTGATGATGAAGATGAATTTAGGAGGTTGATGGATATGATGGATAATAATACTTCTTCTGAAGTTATTGATGGATTTTCTCCTTTTGATGGTTTTAGGGAAAGTTTGGAAAATGCTGATAGGAGAATTGCGGAATTGGAAGAGGAAAATTCTAGGATTTCTGAGCTTGAAGCAGAGAACTCTGAGCTTGAAGCGGAGAATTCTGAGCTTGAAGCAGAGAACTCTGAGCTTGAGGCTAGAATTAAGGAATTGGAAAATCAGATTTATGGAAAATAGAGTTTGATTGAATATTCTTTTTTTCATTTTTTTTGCTTAATTTTTATTTTGTGTTTAAAATATTGATGGTTGATGGATATGATGGATAATAATACTTCTTCTGAAGTTATTGATGGATTTTCTCCTTTTGATGGTTTTAGGGAAAGTTTGGAAAATGCTGATAGGAGAATT
>NZ_JAFUHT010000022.1 GCF_017468685.1 Methanobrevibacter sp. | reverse complement strand
TGAACCTGTTGTAGTTTTGGTGTATGGCTCTATGAACAAGTCTGTATTTAGTGACTACCTGGGTACTACAAAATTTGTTCACTATCCCGACTGGACAACAAAGTCTCATCAGGGAGGTGATCGCTGATGGGAAGCGGTAGCAACGGACCTTATGGCGGCAGTTCAAGCGGAAGCGGTTCTCAGCCTTATGCACCTACTTATCATGTTGTTGCTGAAATGATGGACAGAGATAAAGCCGATCCGGAAATCTACAATCCTTCTACCGGATATCCTAAAAACCCTACAGCAAGAAACATAGCAGATTCTATTGTTCATGAACATATAGAAATTGGTGACAAGACTCCCAATGGACCAGTTACTTATGTTCTGGATGAAAGCGGAAATATTATCATAGGGAAAAGGAACAACCCTGTTAATCCTGACAAACGTTCTCCACACCCTATGTTGATAGGTGGTAAGAACCCTCAAGTTCAATGTGCTGGTATGATTCATTTCAGCAAAGGTAAGATTCTTTCAATTGATAATCAAAGCGGACATTTCAGACCTAACAGTAAATCTATGGATGCGGTGTATAAAGCATTAAAAAAGCTATATGAAACTAATCCAAAGGTGTTTGCTAACGACTTTAAGTGGAGGTAAATATGAGTGATCAGAGTTTAAGAGAAGCGATTAATGATTTATTCAATCGAAGATGGGACGAAGAGCTTCCTGATGAAAAAGAAGAAAGCCTTCAGGATATGTTTGATAATGTGATAGAAAACTATGGCTGGGATCAAGTGTTTAAGGCTATTGACAATTATATGCGAACCACCTGTCTCACGAGTGAAAGCATAGTCAACTTTGCCAACTTATTTTGGGGATATACTTGCACTAACCCCCGAAAAATCCCTGAGCCGTATCGTTTTTTAGGCTATTTATACTACAGAGTTAATTCTAAACCGTGGGATTATGATTGTGCAGAGGTATATGAAGGGTTGGTTTTCAATATGTTGTCTGGGGAAGATGACTATAATCACAATCCGTTCACAAATTATGATTATATACCTGAAAAAGACCCTGATATAATAGCTGAGGTTGAGAAACTGAGGGAAGAAAATTTATGATGAATAACACTAAGGCGAAAACGATAGAAGAATATACGAATTATCTGCTAAACTGTCGCTTTGCAGATGATAGTTTTGATCCTGAAAATCATGAAGAGCACTTACAAGCATCATGGGAATTATTTGAGAACTATTCTTGGGAGGAAATTGCTCCTGTTTGGTTGAAGCATCTTTACACGTGTTGCAAAACTCCTGAAGCAGTTATCAATTTTGTAAATCTTTTCGTCTACTACGAAGCGGCTGATCAACCAATCAGTGATCCTATCAAGTTTATTGGTTATCTCTATTACATGGTTGACATGGATAAATACTGGGATCAAGCAGGAGAGCTGTTTGAGGGATTAGCGATAACTATACTTTCAAAAAGTGGTCTTGTAAATACGATGTCTGATCCTTATTACAATCCCATGAAAGATAGTCGCATCATAAAAGAGATCGATGATCTTAGAAAGGCTGAAAGCAATGAACAGTGATCTTGATAATATTACCAATGAGCTTTTCAGTCGCAATGCCATTGAGGTGCTTGACGGCGGAGACGCAACTGATGCTCTTTATGATGCCATTGTAGAAAAAGCTAATATTGC